>JAYVVY010000035.1:0-11920 GCA_043786575.1 Ilumatobacteraceae bacterium | reverse complement strand
TGCATGGGCAGCGCGCTCGATCTTGTCGGCGGCGATTTCTTCGAACGCAATGCTGAGCGGCTTGCGGGCCACGGAGCTGACCTGCGGCGGCACCATGTGGCCCAGACCATCACCCAGCTGGTTGAAATAGCTGTTGATCTGGCGGGCGCGACGAGCCGCCAGCGTGACGAGCGAGAACTTCGAATCGACGCGGTCGAGAAGCTCCTCGATCTGCGGATTGATCATGGTGTCGAACGAACGCGTGGACATCTGCAAGCCTCCTGAAAACAGCGCTGCAGTGTACCGGCAGGAACTAGCGGAGCATGCGATGGTGGCCGATGATCTGCATCATCTCGCCCACCGTGCGCTCCAAGTCGTCGTTCACCACCACGTGATTGGCCAGCGCCATGCCCACCGGTTCCTCATCAAGTGCCTTCTGTAGGCGCTCCGCGACCTTGCTTTCCGCGTCGCCTCGGCCACGCAAACGTCGCTGCTGCTCCTCACGCGTTGGAGGCAGCACGAAAATGAGTACCGCTTCGGGATGGAGGGCCTTGACCTGCTTGGCACCATCCACCTCGATCTCGAGGACCACATCGCGGCCCGAAACCGGCTCTGGGCGCGGCGTTCCGTACAAATTGCCCAGAAAATCTGTCCACTCCAAGAATCCATCAGCGGCAATTCGAGCCTCGAACGCGTCCCGGCTGGCGAACACGTACGCAGCATCGCTCTCACCGAGACGCTGAGCACGCGTCGTCCACGAGCGGCTCAGCCACAACTGCTGGTCGCGCTCGACAAGCGCGTTGACGATGGTGCCCTTCCCTACGCCCCCGGGGCCCGAGACGATGAAGATCAGCGAAGTGGAGTCGGCAGTGTTGGCTGCCATGGCCTCACTGACCGAGCTGTGCGAGCAACGCCAGCTTCTGCTGGGCCCCAAGGCCCTGCACGCGACGGTTGTCGGCGATGCCGATCTCCTCAATGATCTTGCGCGCTTTGACCTTGCCGACGCCCGGAAGTGATTCGAGCAAGGAGACGACCTTCAGCTTGCCAACGGTGCTGCTCGTGGATGCCAGCGCCTCGGCGAGCGTGACGGAGCCCATCTTGAGCTGGTTCTTCAGCTCGGCGCGAGCGACGCGAGCCTCTGCGGCCTTGGCCAGAGCATTGGCACGCTGTTCAGGGGTGAGTTGCGGAGGAGTTGCCATGATCTGACACTAGCGCCGCTGGGGTGGCGCGCAATGCCAATCACGTCGTCGGCAGCGACGCCAGCCCGCCACGATGCGCGAGGCCGGTCAGCTGTTGGACCCGAATTCCCCTCGCTGTGCACCACTCAACCAGCTCACGTTGCACGTTCTGGGGCGCCGCTGGGTCGGCGAATGTTGCCGTACCCACCTGTACGGCACTGGCGCCCGCCAGCAACAGTTCGGCTGCGTCCCAGCCACTTGAGACTCCACCAACGCCGACAATCGCAAGGTGAGGGAGTGCGACATGCACGTCGAACACCGTTCGGACTGCAACCGCATGTACCGGACGCCCGCTATAACCGCCGCCACCGGCACCCAACACCGGCAACCCGGTCGACGGATCCAGCACCATGCCCAGCAACGTGTTGGACAGCGTCACCGCCTCGGCACCAGCCTCATTGACCGCCGCAGCGACCTCCACAACGCGGTCGGTGTTGGGGCTGAGCTTCGCCCACCGCGGCCGCCCGCAGGCGGCCGTTGCCGCCATGACCTCGGCCGACAGCGCCGCGTCATGGGCGAAGATGCCGCGGCGGCCCTCCAGGTTGGGGCACGACAGGTTGACCTCGACCGCAATCACCGACGTCGGTGCGTTGGCTAGCTGTGCCGCTGCCAACGCGTAATCCTCTACCGAACGGCCCCAGATGCTGGCAACAACTCGGGCACCGGTAGCAACCAGCGCTGGGAGCTCGTCGGTGAGCCAAAAGGGCACCCCCGGCCCCTGCAGGCCGACGGCATTGATCATGCCCAACCCCGCGGGGTGCACCCGCGGCGCGGGGTTGCCCGCCCATTCGTAGGCAGCGAGCGACTTGACCACCACGGCACCCAAGGCCGAAAGGTCCATGTACGGCGCCAATTCGGCACCGTGCCCGGCCGTACCGGAGGCTGTCATCACCGGTGCCGGCAACATCAGCGACCCGACCTGCACAGTGCCGACCATCAGGAATGGAACTCCTGCAGCGACCGCACATTGATCTCACGGCCAACCATTTCGGCCATGCCCTGCACCGCTGCCAGCGCTGCTTCGACAGTGGTGACCGAGCTGACGTGATGACTGTTGGCGGCCTTACGAATCCGCTCGCCATCCGTACGGCCGCCGCGGCCCTGCGGAGTATTGACCACGAACGCGATTTCGCCGCTCTCGATCAACTTCACGGCGTTGATGCCGTGGCCATCAGAGATTTTGCCGACGACCTGATCGACCGTGACGCCGAACCGACCGAGGTACTCGCATGTGCCCTTGGTGGCTGCGATCTTCAGCCCCAGCTCACGCAGCCGCGCGGCGACCACCAGACCGGCTGGCTTATCGCCGTCCGCCAGCGACAAGAACACCGTGCCGTGCGTGGGCAACAGCGTGCCGGCGGCAAGTTCGGCCTTGAAGAAGGCCTTGCCGAAGGTGGTGTCGATGCCCATCACCTCGCCTGTACTGCGCATCTCCGGCCCCAGTGCCGTATCGACCTCAGGAAAGCGACTGAACGGCAGCACGGCTTCCTTGATGGCGACGTGGCCGTGCTGGCTGGGAGGACGCAGCAAACCCTCGGTGCGCAGCTGGGCCAACGTGGCGCCCAGCATGACCCGGCTAGCCACCTTTGCCAGCGGCACCCCGGTGGCCTTGGCCACAAAGGGAACCGTGCGACTGGCCCGCGGGTTGGCTTCGATGACGTAGACCGTGGTGCCCAGTACCGCGTACTGCACGTTGATCAGGCCCCGCACGTCCAGCGCGTTGGCGATTGCCGTTGTGTACGCCTCGATCACCTCGACTACCCAGCTGGGCAGCGTCTGGGGTGGAATCGCGCAGGCACTGTCGCCACTGTGGACGCCAGCCTCCTCCACGTGCTCCATCACGCCGCCGATGAGCACCTCGCCGGTGTGGTCGCGAATGGCGTCGACATCCACTTCGGTGGCATCTTCGAGGAAGCGATCAATGAGTACCGGCCGTTCAGCGGAGAGGCCGCCCTCCTTGCCCAGCGAGCCGAAGCCGGCCAGTTCGGCCATGGCCCGCGCCAGGTGGTTGCGGTCGTGGACAATCTGCATTGCCCGTCCGCCCAGCACATAGCTGGGGCGGACCAAGACGGGGAACCCGACGTGATCGACGATGGTGAGCGCCTGCTCAAGATCGGTGGCCGTACCGCCGGGAGGCTGCGGGATGTGCAGGTCGTGGCACAACGCGCTCCACTTCTCACGATCCTCGGCGAGGTCGATGGACGCAGGCGACGTGCCGGCAATGAGTTCCACCGGCAACTGGCCGGACAGCTTCAGGGGGGTCTGCCCGCCGAGCGACACAATCACCTTCGGCGCCACTCCCCCGGATGCAGCCGTCTCCGCGGCAATGACGTTGAGCACGTCCTCGCGAGTGAGCGGCTCGAAATACAGGCGGTCGCTCGTGTCGTAGTCGGTGCTGACGGTCTCCGGGTTGCAGTTGACCATCACCGTCTCGAACCCGGCTTCGCGAAGTGCGAACGAGGCGTGCACGCAGCAGTAGTCGAACTCGATTCCCTGGCCGATGCGGTTGGGGCCACTGCCCAGAATGACCACTCGCGGGCGCTCGCTGGGGCGAACCTCGTTCTCGTCTTCCCACGTGCTGTAGTGGTACGGGGTTTCGGCGGCGAACTCGGCGGCACAGGTGTCGACCGTCTTGTACGTGGGCAGTACACCGGCTGCCTCGCGGGCGGCGCGAACGTCGAGCTCGTCGAGGCCCCAGGCGAAAGCCATCTGTGCATCGCTGAAGCCGAACTGCTTGGCCCGCTTCCACATCCGCGGCGACATAACAGCCATGCCCGCAGTGGTGAACGCGACCCGCTCCTCCATGATCTGCTGCATCTGGTCAAGGAACCAGTGGTCAATACGGCAGGCCGCGTACACGCGATCGATGGACACGCCGCGACGCAGCAACTCGCCCACCTGGAAGAGGCGATCCTGGGTGGGGATGGCAACGGCGGCAAGCAGATCGTCGTCGCTGCGCGCGTCGAGCTGTGCTTCTGCGGGATCGCAACCCAAGCCGTAGCGCCCCTGCTCAAGCGACCGCAGACCCTTTTGCAAGCTCTCGGTAAAGGTACGGCCGATGCTCATCGCCTCGCCGACGGATTGCATCTGCGTGCCTAGCACGCCGGACGTACCCGGCAGCTTCTCGAACGCCCAGCGCGGGATCTTGGTGACCACGTAGTCGATGGACGGCTCGAAACTGGCCGGTGTGGAGCGAGCGTCCGTTGACGTGATGTCGTTGGAGATCTCGTCGAGGGTGTAGCCGACTGCCAGCTTGGCGGCGATCTTCGCGATTGGGAAACCCGTCGCCTTCGAGGCCAAGGCTGACGAACGCGACACCCGCGGGTTCATCTCGATGACGACCTGGTCGCCGTTCTCGGGGTTCACGGCGAACTGCACGTTGCTGCCACCGGTCTCGACGCCAACGCGACGGATGCAGGCGAACGCGGCGTCGCGCATCTGCTGATACTCAACGTCGCTGAGCGTCTGCGCCGGTGCCACCGTGATGCTGTCGCCGGTGTGCACACCCATCGGGTCGACGTTCTCGATGCTGCAGATGATCACGCAATTGTCAGCGCGGTCGCGCATGACCTCCAGCTCGTATTCCTTCCAACCAGCAATGCTCTTCTCGATCAGGATCTCGCGGATCGGGCTGGCGTCGAGACCGTTGGCGGCCAAGGTCTCGAACTCTTCGGCGGTGCTGGCGATACCGGTGCCGCGGCCACCGAGGATGTAGGCCGGACGAATGATGCAGGGCAGGCCGATCTCTGCCAGCACGAGGCGCGATTCGTCCATGTCGTGGGCGACGCCGCTGGCCGGGACCTTGAGGCCGATCTCGATCATCGCTTCCTTGAACAGACCCCTGTCCTCGGCGGTTGCAATGGCGAGCGCGTTGGCGCCGATCATCTCCGGTGTGCCGGGAACCCCGATGAGACCCATTTCGTACAGAGCCATTGCGGTGTTGAGACCCGTCTGGCCGCCCAGGGTGGGCAGCACCGCGTCGGGCTTCTCTCGCTCGATGATCTTGGCGACCACCTCCGGCGTGATGGGCTCGACATACGTGGCGTGCGCGAAGTCGGGGTCGGTCATGATGGTGGCCGGATTGGAGTTGACCAGAATGACCCGGTAGCCCTCCTCCTTCAGCACCCGGCACGCCTGGGTGCCCGAGTAGTCGAACTCGCAGGCTTGGCCGATCACGATCGGGCCAGAGCCGATGATGAGAATGCTGTGGATATCGGTGCGCTTCGGCATCAGACTTGCGCTCCCATCAGGCCCGAGAACATCTCGAACAGGTACCGGCTGTCGTGTGGGCCGGGGCCGGCCTCCGGGTGATACTGCACGCTGAAAGCCGGGGCTTGGAGTACCCGCATGCCTTCGTTGGTGAAGTCGTTGAGGTTGAGGTGAGTGACCTCCACCTTGCCCTCCAAGCTGGCCGGGTCGACGCAGAAGTTGTGGTTCTGACTCGTGATCTCAACGTGCCCCGTGGCCTCGTGGCGAACCGGATGGTTGCCGCCGTGGTGGCCGTAGGGCAGTTTGAACGTGTCGCCGCCCAGCGCTCGGCTGAGCAGCTGATGCCCGAGACAGATTCCGAAAATGGGAACCTGACCGAGTAGCTCGGCGATCGTCGCTGACGCGTAGCCGACCATCGCCGGGTCGCCGGGGCCATTGGAGAGAAACACCCCGTCGGGCTGCAGTGCCATCACTTCGGCCGTAGTCATCGACGCGGGAACCACTTCGACGGTCCCGAGACCGCTGAGGTGACGCACGATCGTGCGCTTGATGCCAAAGTCGAAGGCGACGATGCGGCGCGTGGCACCATCGAGCGCCGGCACGGTGTAGCGCTGCGCGGTGGTGACTTGTGCGACGAGATCAATGCCGTCGGTGCCCTTCTCCGCGGCAGCAGCAGCGCGCAACGTTGCCTCGTCGGCGGTGCCGAACGCCCCTGGCATAGCGCCGGTGTCGCGCAACCGGCGGGTGAGGCGGCGAGTATCGATGCCGGCGATGCCGCTGACGCCGAACCGGCGCAGCATGTCGTCGAGCGAGCCTTCTGAGCGGTAGTTGCTGTGACGCCGGGCCATCTCGCGCACTATGACGCCGCGGCAGAATGGCCGAGCGGCCTCGAAGTCAGCGGCGTTGATGCCGTAGTTGCCGATGTGCGGGTACGTAAAGGTGATGATCTGCCCCGCGTAGCTGGGATCGGTGATGACCTCCTGGTAGCCGGTGAGCACGGTGTTGAACACCACTTCGCCGCCGGCAACACCGCCGACGGGGTCGGCCCCGATCAGCTCGCCTTCGAAAACGCTGCCATCGGCCAGTACGAGTGCTGCCTCACGCATGGTAGATTTCCATGTCTGTGGAACTGGACTGCATGTTTATGCATCGTAATGCACAACCATGCAACGAGTGACCCCGAAGATCACCACACCGAAATACAGCACTCATTGTTTGCTCCTGCCGTACGGGCCTCACAGGACCCGTTTCACGGTCAGGAGTGCAGGCTAGCCGACAGCGGTGACGAGTTGCGGGTATCGATCACCTTCGGTGAGCACACATTTCACGTCATGGCGCACGCGGTGGTACAGCGTCCAAAATTGGTTCTCGGCGACCACCTCGAAGTCCCCCGATACGACCGTCCAGTCAGCTTGCAGATCGTCGGGAATCTGGGCCTGCAACATCACGTATTCAAGATCATTGGCGGTGGGTAGACACGCCCGTGCTTCCTCCTGCGAGGTATCGACGCCGTACAACACCGCCCTGAACGGGTTCGGGAACTGATAGATCAACGTGCGCTGCGCCAGATGCGGAGTCAGCGCGTGGTAGGCCGACACCGAGGCACCTGCGGGCACATCGTCGAAGATCTCCCGTGCTGCAACGGCAACCGGATGGTTCGCCGGCCAGTAGTACGGTTGAGTGCGCCCAATTGGATCCGCGGCGCCCGGCGTGAGAACGCTTCCCAATGGCACAACGCCCCACATCAGGCACGCCCAGAACGAGGTCAGGAACACCAGCGCCACCAGCCGTCGACGCCACATTCTGCCGACGAGCTCGAGGGCGTGCACAGTGCCCAGCACGATTGCTGGCACCGCAATCAGTGAGTAGTGGTATTCCAGGTGGTACTGGTACCAAAAGGTGCTCAGCATGTTGGTACCGATGACGAGCAGGCTGACCGAGGCCAGGCCGGGACGTCGTGCAAACACGAACGCCATCGGGAACGTCATCTGCCAGAAGTAGAACGGTCGGTCGTCGCTGCGAAAATGTTCAATGACATTGCCTGGCCGCTCGATGGCTTCGCGCATCAGCCCACCGGGGCCACCGAACGGGATGCGCCATCCGTTGCGCGTGGGCACGCCAATCAACGAGCGCATCAGCAGGAACATGCCCAACAGGGTTGCGCCGACGGTGGCGGCCACTGTTGCAACACCGATGCGGCGATCGCGTTTCATCGCCACCCATACGCCCAGCGGCAGCAGCACCAACACCACATCCTCCTTGACCAGGATGGTGAGGACGACAAACACCCAGTACAGCCGCCACTTGCGTTCGAGAGCTCCGTAGATGGCCATGCCGAAGAAAAACGCGACGAAGCTATCTGGGTGAAAGTTCTCGCGGTTTGTCCAGCCAACCGCAGGGTGCAGCAGGAAGCAGGCCGCCAACGTCACTGCCATCCCCTCGCTCGCCAACCGCTTGCGGGCAGCAAGAAACACCGGCAGTGCGCCGAGCGCGATGAACAGGCTCTGCAGGAAGAACAACGTGCTGACCGAGGGAAAGAGCCGGTAGATCGGCGCAACCAGGAGAAGGATCAACGACGCGTGATCGCCGAACATGTTGCGGCCCATCAGGGTGACGAAGGGGGCTTTCCCCTGGCCCAGCAACCACACGCCTTGCTCGTAGAGACCCACGTCGTAGCTGGAGGTGCCCAACCCCTGATGCACCTCGATGCTGACCTTCGTGAAGTACACGACGTAGCCGAAGAGCATTCCCCCAAACAGGGCTTGCCAAGCGGTGATGCGATTCACTCGCGCCACCACCACGGCAGCGGTTGCGGCGCCGATGGCTACCAGGCGATTCGGCTCGCCAGACTGGTCAGGCTCGTCGACCATTCGTTACCCGACGCGTAACACCGGGACCAGAGCGGAGAGCACACCGTTGACGAAGCGGCCAGAGTCATCGGTACTGAACCGCTTGGCCAGCTCGACGGCCTCGTCGAGTACCACCGCCACCGGCACGTCAGGGCGCGACATCAGCTCGAAGGATGCAATGCGCAACACGTTGCGATCGAGCGTGGGCATGCGCTGCAGCGTCCAGCCCTTGGAGTGGGCTGCAATGACCTCGTCGAGGTGTTCCCTGTTCGACTCAACGCCTTCCACCAGCAGAGTGGTGAGTTCGTCGGCGGGTGAAATCTGCGCAGCAAGCACTTCGCTGGGAGCGATGCCTTTCGACTCGGCCTCGTAGAGAAGGATCAGGGCGCGTTCACGAGCATCGGTGCGAATGTCATCCAGGCCGTTGGGGCCGTTCGACCGTGCGGCGCGGTTGCGCTGGCGGGCCATAACGATCAGACTCGGGTCATGTAGTCGCCGGAGCGAGTATCAACCTTTACCCGGTCGCCTGGGTTGATGAACAGAGGCACTTGAATGATCTTGCCAGTTTCCAGCGTGGCCGGCTTACGGGCACCGCTGACGCGGTCGCCCTGAATGCCTGGCTCGGTGTCGGTGATAGCAAGCTCGACTGACGGTGCAATCTCGACGGTGATGATTTCGCCGTTGTAGAACGCGATCTGCGCCACCGAGTTTTCGACCATGTAGTCGGCGGCGTCGCCTAGGGCCGACGGGGCGACGTTCTCCTGGTCGTAGGTTTCCTGGTCCATGAAGACGTACATGTCGCCGTCGCGATACAGGAACTGCATGTCCTTCTTGTCCAGCAGGGCCTGCTCAACGCGCACGCCGGCGTTGAACGTCTTGTCGGTGACGGCCCCGTTGCGCAGGTTGCGCAGCTTCGAGCGAACGAAGGCACTGCCCTTGCCCGGCTTCACATGCTGGAACTCGACGACCTGATACAGGACCTTGTCGATTTCCAGCGTGATGCCGTTCTTCAGATCGTTGGTAGAGATGGCGGGCACGGCGAATCCTTCGGAGATGAAGTGAGAACGCGGCATCCTGCACTGGTGACAACCACCAGGTCTTCTACTCGAATGCCGCCGAAGCCTTCACGATAGACGCCCGGCTCGACGGTCACTACGTCGCCGACCTGCAATGTGGCCTCACCAGCCCGATTGACGAAGGGATCTTCGTGGATCAAGAGGCCCACACCGTGGCCCGTTCCGTGCGAAAACCAGTCGCCGTAGCCAGCATCGGTGATGAAGTCGCGGCACACCGCGTCGAGCGCTCTTGTGGTGATTCCGGGAGCAACCGCGGCCACACCGGCGACCTGCGCCGCGAGCACCAACTCGTACAGTTCCTGCTGTAGCGCCGTGGGAGTACCGATGACAAAACTGCGGGTCATGTCGCTGTGGTAACCGTCGACGAGCGCGCCAACGTCGATGATGAGGGTGTGCCCGGGTTCGATCAGCGTGTCGGTGGGCCGGTGATGTGGCAATGCGGCGTTGACCGGACCTGTCGCGACAATCGTCTCGTAGCTCGGCCCGATGGCGCCGAGCTCGCGCATTCGGATTTCCAGCTGGTTGCGCACGTGTGCCTCGCTGAGGCCGGTGCCGAGCGTCGGCGCGACTTCGGCGAGCGCTTGGTCGGCGATGCGGCAGGCCGCAGCCATTGCCTCGATCTCCGCCTGGTCCTTCGTACGCCGTTCCGTTTCGACGAGGCCAGAGGTGGGCATGAGTGCCGTTGCGAACGCTGTAGACCAGGCTGCGTGCTGCTGGAAGCTGACGTGCGCCGCCTCGAAGCCGGTGGTGCGGTAGTGCTGAGTGGTTGTGAGGAGGTGTGACTGCGTTGCCGCACCGGTTACCCCGACGAGAACGACGCCGGCAACGCCTGCCTCGGCCATCTGTTTGGCCGCCTGTTCGCCATAGCGGCCGTCAGTGACCAAGGTGAGCTGTTCGAGGCCAAGTACGACCCAGCCGTTCGAGCCCGTGAAGCCGGTGAGCCAGCGGATGTTGGTGAGGTCGCTGATCAGCAACGCCTCGACACCTGCGGCGTCGAGGCGACGTCGAACACGCTCAACGCGATTCATGCCAGGTTCGCAACGACGGCTTGAACTGCCAGCTCATAACCCTGGATCCCGAGGCCCATGATCGAACCCGTCGCTACCGGTGCGACCACGCTGGTGTGGCGCCATGGCTCGCGAGCATTTGGGTTGGAGATGTGCACTTCGATAATTGGGCCAGCGAAGGCGGCGAGCGCATCGTGGATTGCCCAGGCGTAATGGGTGAAAGCGCCAGGGTTGATGATGATGGCGGCGGCATGGTGGCGAGCTGCGTGGATGGCGTCGACGAGTGCACCCTCATGATTGGTTTGCATCGCCTCGACTGTGTGGCCATGTGTTGCTGCTGCGACGGTGACGGTGGCGACGTAGTCGTCGAGCGTGGCGCTGCCGTAGATGTGCGGCTCGCGCTGGCCGAGCAGGTTCAGGTTGGGTCCGTGAAGAAGCGCGATGATGGCCACGGCCCTATCGTGCCACGCCCGCCTGCCATGTGGCTCGATCAATGCAGTACAGGACGTGTCGCTGGCCGTGCCAGCCGGGCGTCATCGGATGGTCGAACTCTCGCGCCGGGTCCAGCCGCAGCCCGATCTTTTGCATCACTCGCTGCGACTTGAGGTTCTTGGTCGTGGTGAAACTGACGATCTCGTCGTTGGGTAGTACGACGTTCTCGAAGCCGAAGCGCAGTGCCGCCGCGGCAGCTTCGGGCGCGAACCCGTGACCCCAGTGCTGCTTGGCCAGCCGCCAGCCAACTTCGACGCACGGCGTGACACCCTGCACCTCGAAGCCTGGAGCCGAGAGCCCGACGAAGCCGATGAATTGGCCGGTGTCGAGGCGCTCGACGGCCCACAGCCCGAAGTTGCGAAGCTCCCAAACGGCCGCCATTCGGTCCACCATCTCATCGCTCTGCAGGGGCGTGAGCACCGACGGAAAGTGCTCCATGACGTTTGCGTCCGCGTTGAGAAGCCCGTACGGAGCCTTGTCCGTGTCGCGCCACTCACGCAGCAGCAATCGCTCCGTCCGAATCCGCGGTGTCATCTCACCAGCATGCCGGATTTGTTGCCGAGCACGGCTTCCCCACCGACTGTTCGATGGAGGGTCCATGCTCGAGATGCGTCAGATGATCGCAGATGCCCAAGGCACCGACCCGAGGCTCGCCCTCGTGTCGGTGAAGGCGCCATGCTCTCGAAGGGGTGGGAGTCAGATCGGCGGCGATGCTCAGCGGTGCGGCCGCCGGACGGGCACCATTTGATTCAGCTCAGCGACAACTACACCCAGTCCGGAACACTGGAACCCGAGCCCGTCAGTCGACGTGCCGCCCACCACTTCCAGAGCATCAGTTATCGACTCAACGTGCGCCCCGCCGGACCCGGAAGGATCGGACTAACGCATGGCGGCGAGGGCGGCGAGGGCTGCTGCCGCGGGGACGTTCTGCACGACTTCGACACCGTTGGGGCCGTCGAGGACGAAGGTCAGTTCGCCGTCGAGCACCTTCTTGTCCCGGGACATCAGTTCCACCAGGCGTTGCGGCGACAACCCGGTGGGCAGGGCCGTGTCCAGTTCGTACGCACCAC
>JAYVVY010000034.1:0-7700 GCA_043786575.1 Ilumatobacteraceae bacterium | reverse complement strand
GCCCACGATCGACAACAACGACGCCTTCGATGCGGGCGGCCTCAAGTGGACGATGGTCACGCCGTTCGAGGAACTGCGCATCGGCTACACGGGCAAGGTCGTGTTGCTCGACGAGCCCGAGCAGATGGCTAACCCGAAGGAAGCGTTCACCAACAATCCATATGCCGAGTGCGAAGTGAATCTCACGTTCACCGGGCAGGGCAAGCCCAGCATGTTCGGCGGCGAGCCCGACACACCTCACGAAACGCCTGGCGAAGAGTTTGCCAAGGGCCACTACGAGCAACTCATTCAGGCACACGGCTCCATCCGTGTCGGTGAGCGCGAGTGGGAGATCGAAGGTCACGGCTTGCGCGACCACTCATGGGGCCCTCGGTTCTGGCAAGCCCCCTGGTACTACCGCTGGCTGACGGCCAACATCAATGAAGATTTCGGCTTCATGGCCAGCCGAGTTGCGAAGAAGGACGGCCCGGGAACCCGCGGCGGCTTCGTGTGGGAACAGGGCCAGATGCACTACTGCGACGAGGTGACCATCAGCACCGACACCCGCGGCGACGAGCAGTACCACGAACGAATCACCGGCTTGCTGAAGTCGTCGCGATCGGATCGAGAGTGGGCTTTCACCGGCGAAGTGATGGACTTGATCCCGCTGCGCAACCGCCGCCAAGACCCAGACGGCAACTGGCTGATGACTCGCATCAGCGAGGGCATGACCAAGTGGACGGTGCACTCCGGCCCGTTCGAAGGCCAGAGCGGCTACGGCCTCAGCGAGTACCTCGATCAGATCATCGACGACAGCCCCGTAGGCCTCGCCGAGTAGAGCTTCGCTGCCTAATCGAGTGAGGCGTGGGCCACGAAGCGTTGGGCTACCGCTGCATCGCCGATTACATCGACTGTCGACAAGTCGCGCCGGCGCCACAGCGCCAGCAGGATGTCGCTGGCTGCGCCACGAATCGCGGCGTCGCCTTTGGCGTGCTCGCGGGTGACATCAAAGCCGTGCGCCTCGCTGGGCTGCAACGTCCACTCGCCGGCAACATCGGTGCAGTGCAGGTGCACCGAGCCGCCCACTGGCTCTGCATCGGACGAGCCATCACCCAGCATGTGCGTCAGGAACTCGTCGATGCCGTCGCTGGCCAACGTGGCGTCGAGGGCAACGTCGAGGCCGGCAGCCTGCTGTGCGTCCCACGCATGCACCGCTGTTTCATGTGCCATCCGGCGAATCACAAACCCGGCACTGTGGTCGTTCGACCAGGTCCAGTTCGGCTGCAGCGGGTCGGCAGCGGCCAGCACCGCCAGCGTGGCCGAGAGGCCGTCGCGGTAGAACGCGGGCAGGTGCTCGTCTGCCGGGCGCACTGGTTGCTCGTAGCCCTCCCACGTGTCGCGATGGTCGCCAACGATGGTGCGCCAGAAGTCGTGAACCTCCGCCAAGTGCCACATCAGATCGGCGGTCGTCCAGCCGGGGCACGCATCCACGGGCGCCAACAGACCAGCCGCTTCGATGGCATCGGCAAAGGCCGCACCATCGCGTGTGGTAGCGGCCAGAAAGTCATCAGTGTCCATCCCTCGATGCTCTCACATCGGCCTCTCCGCAACAGACGCCGCTCTGCGGTGTTATGTGCTGCTGGCCCGACGAACGATTTCGTTCACTTCGCTGGCCTCCCTGGATACGTCTGCATGCACCGATTTCCCCACCAGCCCGCGCCAAAGCCGCTACCGATTGGGCAACGGAACAATTACCACCGCACCGCATCACCGCTCCAGCCGGTGAAGCGGCACAGCTGCACCAGCGAGTACCGTCTCCCGGCATGTCCGTTCCTGTCCTCAGCCAACACGCAGCACTCGCCGAGCGGATCATCGGCAATGTGGTGCAAGCATCCAGCCCCGCTGTCTCGCCCGACGGCAGCCAGGTCGCCTTCGTCGTCACTCGCGTGGACATGGCAAAGAACAAATACTTCTCGCAGGTATGGCTGGCCGGCGTCGACGCCAGCACGCCACCACGACCCGTCACCTCCGGTGACCACGACGGCAACCCAACGTGGAGCCCGGACGGCACAACACTGCTCTTCACCTCACGCCGAAGCCCCAAGAAAGGGGACAGCACCCTGCACGCGCTGCCCGTCTCCATCGTCGGCGAGACACGCACCCTGGCTTCCATGCGCGACGGGCTTGGCGACGTATCGGTCAGCCCGGACGGCAAGTGGGTGGCTTTCATCAGCAGGACACCGCACGAGCGCTACGACGCGCCAGGCGCCGATGAGGGCGACGAGAGCTGGCAGGCGCCACGCAAGATCGAGCGGTTCTTCACCATGCTCAACGGTGAGGGCTGGATCTACGACCGACCGTCGCATGTCTACGTCGTCGCCGCCGACGGTACGGGCACACCGCGCAATCTGACGCCCGGCGAGTTTCAGTACAGCGGCATCTCATGGACCGACGATTCCGCCGCGGTGGTGACGTGCACTCAGCGCCACGACACTTGGGACCTGGACTTCTGCAACGACCTGTACCTCGTACCGCTCGTTGGTGACGCCACCGCGGTCACCACAACCACCGGCAACTACGTGCATCCCTCGGTCGACCCCAGTGGCCAGACCGTGGCGTTCATGGGCTTCGACGACGCATCCACCTACCCGCAAAACGTTCACATCGGGTTGGTGCCCGCTGCTGGTGGCACACATCGCTGGATCAGCCGCAAACTCGACCGCACCTTTGAGACGACTGCCGGCACGATCGCTCCGCAGTGGCTCGACGCATCCACACTCATCGCCACCGCCGAGGACCGCGGCCACACACACCTGTGGCTGCTGTCCACCGATGGGTCCACGCCGGTGGCCCTCACCAGCGGACCGATCACGGTCAAGTCCTTCGACAGCGCTGCCGGCACGATCGCCTTCTGCGCAGGAGCGGTCGACGAGCTCAGCGATCTCTTCGTGCTCGCCGATGGCGCTCCGCGTCGCCTCACTTCGTTCGCCGCCAACTACCGCACCGCCTACACACCACTCACCTGGGAACGCTTCGCGGTGCCATGCACCGACGGCAGCGCCGAGATCGACGCGTGGATCATGCGACCGGTCGACTTCGACGCGACTGAGCAGTACCCGGTCGTACTCAATGTGCACGGCGGCCCGCACACGCAGTACGGCGAGACGTACTTCGATGAGGCGCAGTTCCAGGCCGCTGCAGGCTTCGTCGTGCTGATGAGCAACCCACGCGGTGGCTCAGGCCGCGAGCAGGCGTGGGGCCAGGCCATCATGGGGCCCCAGCACAAGGTCGCCCCCGGCAGTGGCTGGGGTGGCGTCGACGTTGACGATGTGATGGCCGTGTTGGATACCGCGCTCGAGCGCTACCCGTTCTGCGACCGCGGTCGCGTGGGCATGCAAGGCGGCAGCTACGGCGGCTACATGGCAACGATGTTGGCCGGGCGTTTCAGCGATCGCTTCGGGGCCATCTGCAGCGAGCGCGCCGTCAACAACGTGCTCACCGAGGAAGTGAACAGCGACATCGCCACCATCTTTCGGGTCGAGCACGGCCCGACGCACATCGATGCGCCCGAGGAATACGAGCGCCTCTCGCCGATCCAACACGTGCGCAACATCACCTGCCCGCTGCTGATCATCCATAGCGAGAACGACCTGCGCTGCCCGATCAATCAGGCGGAGGAACTGTTCGTAGCCATGCGCCTGCTGGGTAAGGACGTGACGTTCTACCGGTTCCCCGGCGAGAGCCACGAGCTCTCACGCAGCGGTTCGCCCGTGCACCGCCGCCAGCGCGCAGAGATCATCCTCGACTTCTTCGCCCACCACCTCAAGCTCTAGACGGGCGACGGCTCAGGCTTCGGCGAGCCACGAATCGATCAGTTTGCGGGCGATTGAAATAGGCGGCGGAATCGATGGCAGCGCGTCGCGTGTGTACCACTGCGCATCGACGATCTCGCTGGGCTCGCACACGATCTCGCCGCTTTCCCACGCCGCGCGAAAGCCAATCATCAGGCTGTGCGGGAACGGCCACGGCTGGCTGCCGCGGTAGTCGACACTGCCCACGACAACGCCGACTTCTTCTTGCACCTCGCGGATGACGGCTTGCTCCAGCGACTCGCCCGGCTCGACGAACCCGGCCAGACAGGAATACATCGGCCCGCGAAACTGCACACCCTGCGCCAGCAGAATCTGCTGGTCCGGCCCAGCCGCACCCTTGGTGATCAACGTGATCATCGCCGGCGCGAGGCGCGGGTACGCCAGCAATCCACAGGCCGGGCACTTCATCGAACGGTCGTTGGCCGACTGCTCGGTGGGCGTGGCGCACCGCCCGCAGAAGCGATGGGTACGCGCCCACTCGGCCAACTGCACCGCACGCCCGGCGACGGCCCATTCGGGCTCAGTTGAGCGGCCATACAGCGAGTAGAGATCGAGCGCGGCGCCATACGAGGGGTCCTCACCGTGCGGCACATCGACAGCCCAGCACGCCTCGTCGCCCAACATGCCCAGGAAGTGCATCGACCAACTGTCGTCTGCCGCCCGGTCGTCGATGAACACTGTGGTTCCGATGACATGGATGTAGCGGTGCCGGGCCGGCGAGCCGACCTGCACAAAGGATGCGTTGAACGTCGCCATGGCTTGCACCGTAGGCGATCACCTGTCGCAGAGCTTCGGCTCTGCTACGACGAGGGCGCTCTCGTAGGCTGCCAACCATGAGCAACGTAGTAATCGTCGACGCCGTCCGCACCCCCATTGGTAAGCGCAACGGTGGCCTGTCCACCCTCCACCCCGCCGATGTGCTCGGCAACGTCCAGAAGGCCATCGTCGACCGCACGGGCATCGACCCAGCGGTAATCGATCAGGTGATCGGCGGCTGCGTCAGCCAGGTCGGCGAGCAGGCGTTCAACATCACCCGCACCGCCTGGCTCGCCGCCGGCATGCCCATCACCACCGCGGCCACAACGGTTGACACCCAGTGCGGCAGCAGCCAGCAGGCCACCAACCTCGCCACCGCCCTCGTCGGCAGCGGCGTGGTCGACGTCGCCCTCGCCTGCGGCGTGGAAGTGATGAGCCGCGTCCCGATCGGCGCCGCGGGCAACAAGGCGTTCGGTCTTGGCATTCCGTTCCCGAAGTCGATGTTCGCGCAGTACGAGGTGACCTCGCAGTTCGAAGGCGCCGAGCGCATTGCGGACAAGTACGGCATCACCCGCGCCGACACAGACGCCTTCGGTTTCGCCAGCCAGCAGCGCGCCGCACAGGCCTGGGCAGAGGATCGCTTCTCGGGTCAGTACATCACCGTCGACGCACCCGACCGCAACGAAGACGGCAGCCTGGCCGACACGTTCCACACTGTCAGCCGCGACGAAGGCCTGCGCGAGACCACGATGGAGAAGCTGGCGTCGCTGAAGCCCGTCGGCCGCGAGAATGGCGTGCACACCGCCGGCAACTCGTCGCAGATCAGCGACGGCGCCAGTGCCGTGTTGCTGATGACCGAGGAGAAGGCCGCGGCGCTGGGCCTGAAGCCCCGTGCTCGCATTGTCGACACCTGCAACGTGGGCGTGGACCCTGTCCTGATGCTCACCGGCCCCATCGATGCCACGCAGCGTCTGCTGGCTCGCACCGGCCTGTCCATCGGCGACATCGACGTGTTCGAGATCAACGAAGCATTCGCCTCGGTCGTGCTCGCATGGCAGAAGGCAGTCGGCGCCGACCCGGCCAAAACCAACCCGAACGGCGGCGCCATCGCCCTTGGCCACCCGCTCGGTGGCACCGGTGGTTTCCTCATCACCAAGGCGCTGTACGAGCTGGAGCGCACTGGTGGCAAGTACGGCCTCATCAGCATGTGCTGCGGTGGCGGCCTGGGCACCGGCACCATCATCGAACGCCTGTAGTCCGAACGCTGCCAATCCCGCCCTGGCTCATGGCCGGGTTGGGAATTGGCGGCGCACCGATAGAACGGGCTGATGGGGCGTTGGTGGGTCGTTGGGCTGGTGGTCGCGCTTGCCGGCTGTAGCGACGGGTCAACCGCGACACGGGAAACCGGCGGTGCACTCGCCGCCAACGCAACCGTCATCTACGTCACAGATGGCGACACCATCGGCGTCGAGATCGACGGTACCGACGAGCGCGTGCGCCTGATCGGCATCGACACGCCCGAAACGAAGAAACCCAACACACCGATTCAGTGCTTCGGCCCGGAGGCCACCGCGTTCACCAAGTCGCTGTTGCCCAAGGGCACGGCGCTGCACGTTGAACGCGACGTGGAAGCCCGCGACGTCTATGGGCGGCTGTTGGCCTACGTCTACCGCAGCGCGGACGGCATCTTCGTCAACATGGAGATCATCAGCCAGGGCTACGCGCGGCCGCTCACCATTCCGCCGAACGTCGCCCACGCCGACGAGTTCGTGGTGGCCGCGCATCACGCGGAGGCAACCAACGTCGGCCTGTGGGCTGGCTGCAGCGGATAGCGTTCGCTGCGATGAGCACGCTCGCAGAACGCACTCTCGTGGATCGGCTTGGGTACCCGGCCGACACCAAGCTGGTGATCATCTCCTGCGACGACCTGGGCAGCTGCCACGCGGCCAACGAAGGTGTGTACGACGCACTGCACCACGGCGTGGCCACATGCGCCAGCCTGATGGTGCCCGCTCCGTGGGCCCGCGATGCGGCCAACCACTACCAGCCCACTGACGACATCGGCGTGCACCTCACGCTCAACTGCGAGCACGAGGCCTACCGCTTCGGGCCCATCACGCACGCACCATCGCTGCTGTCGGGCGAAGGTGGCTTTCCCCGCGGTGTCGACGATCTCTGGCAGCACGCCGACCCGGCGGAAGTGCTGCGCGAGTGCCGCGCCCAAATCGAGCGGGCAACGGCGTGGGGCATCGACGTCACACACCTGGCGCCGCATCTCTCCGTGATCACGCTGCGGCCCGAGTTCTTCGATGTGTACCTGGAACTGGCCGTCGAGTTCCAGCTCCCCATTCGCCTGCCGTCCACCATCACCGCCGAGCAGGCCGGCTTCCCATTCCGAAAGCTGGCCGCCGAAGAGGGCGTACTCTTCCCCGACCACTTCGACCACGACTGGCGTGCAGGCAGCCGCGAGCGCGTCTACGACGCCGTTCGTCACCTTTCTCCTGGTGTCACAGAGATTCACGTTCAGCCGGCTATCGATACCCCTGAGGTGCGAGCCATCACCGAGTCGGCGCCGTTGTGGGTCGACGACCACGAACTGGTCACCTCCGACCCCACGCTGCGCACCCTGCTGGCCGACTCGGGCGCAACCCCGATTGGGTACCGGGCGCTCAGGGACGCGATGCGAGCCGGCTGAGCACGGCGGCCGCCGACCCATCGCGGAAGGCGGCAAACAACGGCCCGGTTGGGCCCGTGTTCTTCAACTTGCCCAACATGAACGCAGTCGCTGGCGGCATCGTCGCCTCGGCAACACCAACCGATACGACCAATTCGGCATCGTCGGGGCCTTCGACGGCCTCGTCGTTCTTGGCGAACACAACTCGGTACTGGATGGTCACCGGCAGCCCCTCACGACACATCCGCCGAGTTGCGGACGCCGGCGAACAGATCAGATTCCAGGTCGCCTTCGGGCGGAGTGCCAACCAGCGAGCGGGCCAGGATCCATTCTTCCCACGGGAAGACGCCTGCGAGCTGGTCGTCGGTGAGGCCAAACCACCACGGCTCGGCGGGGTCCACCTGCGTGGCGTGCGCCCG
>JAYVVY010000033.1:0-2945 GCA_043786575.1 Ilumatobacteraceae bacterium | reverse complement strand
GAGAACGCAACGGTCGACGGTTGGGCTGTTCGAACCAACAACCTCCCGTGCGGCGCGATGCGGGGGTTCGGTGTCGTGCAGGCTTGTTTCGCCCATGAGGGCCAGATGGACAAGCTGGCCGCCGCGGTTGGCTCCGATCCGGTGGCAATTCGGCTGCTCAACGCGATGGAAACCGGCGACCGGTTGATCACCGGCCAGGTGATCGAGAACGTGGCGCCGGTCGCTCGTTGCATTCGTGAAACCGCCGCGCTTCCGCTGCCGTCGCAACCCGTCGGCGGGCATGATCTCGACCCGTTGCGGCTGCCTGGCGGCAGCGGGCTGACCGCCGACGTCAGCCACATTCGCCGCGGCATCGGGTGGGGCGTCGCCATCAAGAACTTGATGTACAGCGAGACCTTTGACGACTACTCGACGGCTCGTGTGCGACTGGCCGATGGCGTCGCCTCGGTCAAGTTCGCGACATCGGAAGTCGGCCAGGGCTTTGTCACCATCGCCGGTCAGATTGCGCGCAGCGTGCTTGGTGTCGACGACGTCATCATCGAAGCCATCGACACCACTGTCGGCTCTGCCGGGTCTACGTCTGCGTCGCGACAAACATGGATGAGCGGGGGAGCGGTGGACGGTGCGTGCCGGCTTGTGCGCGATCAGCTCTTCGAGCATCTCGGCCGGGTACATGGCATCGACCCGCTTCGGCTCACCATCGACGGTCGCGACGTGATCGATGCCGAGGGCAGCTTGCGCGTTTCGGTGGTGGAAGCGTCGACGGGCCTCGAACTTGACCAGACGTTCGAACACCACCACCGACCGACCGAGGATCTCGATGAGTTTGGGCAAGGCAACTGCCACACAGCGTTCGCGTTCGTAGCGCACCGCGCAGTGGTGGATGTGGACCTGGAGTTGGGACTGGTGAAGGTGGTCCAGATTGCAACTGCGCAAGACATCGGACGGGCGCTCAACCCGCTCAGCGTCGTGGGCCAGATCGAAGGTGGCATCGCGCAGGGCCTTGGGCTGGCGGTGATGGAGGAGATCATTCAAGTCGAGGGGCACGTGCGCAACGCAAGCTTCACCGACTATCTGCTGCCCACCTTTCTGGACATGCCCGACGTGGCCATCTCCTTGATCGAAATTCCCGACCCGATGGCACCGTTGGGTGCGAAAGGTGTCGGCGAACCGCCGACAATTTCGTCGACGCCGGCTATTGTCGCCGCAATCCGTGATGCCATCGGACGCGATCTGGCTCGGGTGCCGGTGCGCCCAAGCGACATCTGCCTGTCGTGAGCGCTGCACACGCTGCGCTCTTCGCGCCTGGCGGTGCCATCGGTTAGGTTGCAGGACGTGTCGAACGAACGCGAAATCATGTCCTGGGAAATCTTCGGTGAGGCGTCACGGGCCCTCGCCCAGATGGTCGCCGACGACTACGAGCCGGACATGATCTTGTCGATCGCTCGTGGTGGTTTGTTGATTGGCGGGGCACTCGGCTACGCCCTCAGCGTGAAGAACGTGTACACCATGAACGTCGAGTTCTACACCGGTGTCGACGAGCGCCTAGAGGTGCCTCGCATCCTGCCGCCGGCGCCCGATTTCGTGGATGTCAGCGACGCCCGCATCCTCATCGCCGACGACGTGGCCGACACCGGCCACACCTTGCGCAGCGTGATGGAGTTCTGCGAGGGCAAGGTCGCCGAAGTGCGCACGGCCTGCCTGTACGAGAAGAGCCACTCCGTCGTCAAGTGCGAGTACGTGTGGAAGCACACCGACCAGTGGATCAACTTCCCCTGGAGCGACAAGGACCCGGTAGCCAAGCGCGACTGGTCCGTCAAAGACGCCTGACCTATCGGGAGGCGAGCACGGTGATGGCTGCGTTGCGGCCGCTGGCGCCCCATACGCCGGCGCCGGGGAACGTGGCGGCGCCGGTGATGAACAGGCCCTTCACCGATGTCTCGTAGCGAGTGAGCTCTGGGTTCTTGTTGCGCAGCGCAGCCAGCGGGCCGCCGGCGAAACTGGTGGCATGGCCGTGGGGAAGATGAAACTCGCGCTCGTAGCGGTCGGGTGTCATCGCTCGCCACTCGACAATGCTGTCCTTGAAGCCGGGTTCGGTGAGGCCGGCGAAGAGGTCCAGCCAGCGTGCGGGCTCGCCGCTACTGGCCCAGCCACCAGGTAGGGCATACGGCGTGTACAAAGCCTCAAGACTGAGAATTTGGCGGTCCCGGGCGGCGAGCGTGGTGTCGCCGACGGACGGCACGTTCGCGATCAGGCCCGGCCGCTCGAGGACGCCGCCAGACGCCATCATCTCGTAGCCGCGATGCATGTCCGCCAGAGTTGGCGCTATCGCGTACGTGGCGGTGAGGTCGCCATCCAGCCCAGCTTGCTGGGCGGCACGGAGGTGGGGAACCGAGGTCATCACCGCGTCCAGTTTGGATTCGTAGCCGTCGTCGTGGGGGATGGCCCGCCACCGCTTGACCATCTCGAGCGCCTGCGGCGGTGGGTTGGTGAGCCAGGAGAGGAATGTCTCGTGCGGATTGCATGCAGAGATCACGATCGGTGCCGTCACCTCGGTGCCGTCGGCCAACGTGACGCCGCGGACACGCTCGCCCTCGCACGTGATGGCCTCCACACGAGTGCTGGTGCGTACGGTGCCACCGGCAAGTTCGAACGCCGCGCGCAGTGTGCGTGGTACCTCTCCACTGCCACCAACCGGGCGGCCGACTGTGCCCACATGCCGTAGCGCGTAGGTGAGCGCGCCAAGGCCGCTGCCCTTGAACTCGGGCGAGATGCCCCACACCATCGGGCCCACCAACATGCCCGGGCCCTGCAGCGCGTCGGTGGTGAAGTACTCGCGCATGACGTCGGCGGCAGTCCGGCGGCTCCAGCGCAGCAGGGTAGACACGCCGCGGCCCTTCTTGGCCACCACCTTCTTGGTCAGCCCGCTGAAGGAGGGCGGGTCG
>JAYVVY010000032.1:0-8620 GCA_043786575.1 Ilumatobacteraceae bacterium | reverse complement strand
CGTCTCCACGGACTGCCTCGTGGCGTCGACTTGCTGTGCCATCGCCGAGACATACTGCGTCAATTGCCGCTCGACGGCGCCGGCGATCGTTGCCGCGAGAATCTCCGTTGAGCTGGGCGACATCGCCATCGGCGACGTGCTCTGAGCGGGTGTTTGGTTCGGTGCAGGCGTGCTCGTTGTCATGCTCTGCCCTCCCTATCGATTCGAGTCCCCGACTTGGGGGTGTAGTCCGTCGCCACGGAGTAGGTATCGGGCCGTCTTGCCCAACTCTTGAGAGATTGCTGCCGCGATACGGTGAAACGATGCGAGTTCATCTGATCGATGGCACCTACGAATTGTTCCGCCAACACTTCGGCCAGGTGTCGCGCCATGGTGACGCTGGTCCGTACGACGCAACGGTTGGGGTACTGGCCAGCACGCTGCAACTGGTGTCGTCCGGTGCCACCCACGTCGCGGTCGCCAGCGACCACGTGATCGAGAGCTTCCGCAACGATCTCTACTCGGGCTACAAGAGCAGCGAGGGTATTGATCCGGTGTTGTTAGACCAGATTCCGGTCATGGAGGAAGCGCTGGTCGCGTGCGGTTTCACGACCTGGGCGATGGTCGAGTGGGAAGCCGACGACGCGCTGGCCGCTGCCGCCGCGGTGGCCGACGCCGACCCGCGCGTGGAGCAAGTGCTGATCGTGACGCCCGACAAGGATCTCGGCCAATGCGTGCGCGGCACGCGCGTGGTGCAGTACGACCGGCGCAAGGATGAGATCATCGACGAAGCCGGGGTGGTGGCGAAGTTTGGTGTCTCGCCGTCGTCGATTGCCGACTACCTCGCGTTAGTGGGCGACTCCGCCGACGGGTTTCCCGGTCTGCCCGGTTGGGGTGCGAAGAGCGCCTCCACAGTGCTCGCCAAGTTCGGCAGTATCGACGCCATTCCGGCGTCCTGTGCGGACTGGGGGCTACCCGGTCTGCGCGGGGCAGAGAAGTTGGCACGCACGTTGCAGGACCAGATGGCCGATGCGTTGCTGTTTCGTGTGATCGCGACGACGGCGATCGATGTTCCTGTCGGCGTGGTCGACGACTGGCGCTGGCAGGGGCCCACGCCGGCGCTGGCAGCGGTGGCGCAACGGCTGGGTGCACCGGACATTGCGGACCGTGCGGCACGTGTGTGGCAGCGGGCATCGGCCCGGTAGGGCTGCCGGCGAACAGCAACACCCGCTGAGTGTGGTGACGGCCAGGTGGCCTGCGGCACACAGGCGGCACCGTTGAAGGCTGCTACCTCCCGGTCCTGACCTGATTCCCGGACGCCCGTCGCACAGGGCCCGACCATCACCACACCCAGCGGGTGCTGAATGCCGAAGCCTAGCGACAATCCCGCGGGTTGCCGCTAGCCTGCGTCGCCACCCAGGAGGGGTGCGAGAGCGGCCGAATCGGCACGCTTGGAAAGCGTGTGAGGGGCAACCCTCCGTGGGTTCGAATCCCACCCCCTCCGCCATTTTCTTCCATAGAGTGCGGCGCATGTCGGCAGCACTTTCGGATCTTGACGCAATGCGCCTGGCTCTGGCGGAGGCGCATGCGGCGGCACTGCACGACGATGTACCCGTTGGCGCAGTGGTGGTACGTGATGGGCAGGTGATTGCCGCGCGGCACAACGAGCGTGAGCTGACCGGCGACCCGACCGCGCACGCGGAGGTATTGGCGCTGCGCGACGCGGCTGCGGTGGTGGGTCACTGGCGGCTGCTGGACTGCACGCTGTACGTGACGCTGGAACCGTGCTTCATGTGCGCTGGAGCAGTGGTGAACGGCCGCCTCGGCCGCCTGGTGTACGGCGCAACTGACCCGAAGGCCGGAGCAGTGGAGAGCCTCGCTCAGGTGTGTGCTGATGAACGGTTGAACCACCGCCCACCCGTCGAGGGTGGTGTACTGGCCGACGAATGCGGCCGACTTCTCAAGTCATTTTTTGCCGCGCGGCGGATATGACAATCCGGCCCTAGGCGGCGGACGATGTTGCCGGTTGCTCAAGCGTGGGCAACGCCGACAAGAAGTCTGAGGGCGAAATGCTGGTGATCGGCTGCGCCGCCGCGTCAATCGCGGCCAACGCCCGGCGAACTGCCTCGGCGACCTCGTCGGCGATGGCCGTCGACATGATTGCGTCGACTGCAGACTGAGCGAGGCTGATCTCCGAGCCGTTGTCGGATCCGGCTTCCGGGGCGCTCTCGGCGAAGAGGGTCTCCGGGGTCAGAGGCGCACACGGGTCCAGCAGTCCGGCGGCAGCCGCCGCGGCGAGGCTGCTGCCGATAGAGGAGGTCAGCGAGAAGGAGGGCTGCTCGGGTGGCGCGCTGTACGTCGCAGCAAGTGCCAGGGCCTCCGCGATGTCCGAGGCGAGGTCTGGTTGCGTGGCGGGCACGGCCACTGTTTCGTTGGCCGACTCGGCGTCGGTCGCTTTCGGCTCGTCAGCGATCACTTCGACGGCGACCTGATCGGCGACCTCGACGGCGACCTCAACGACGACCTCAACGGCGACCTCAACGACAGGCTCAATGACAGCTTCGACGACCACCGGCTCGGCAGCGACCGGCTCGACCACTGCTGGCTCGACGACCACTGGTTCGACGATCACAGCTTCAACGACAGCTTCAACGACAGCTTCGACGACCACCGGATCTTGGCGACGCGGCCCAGTACCAGCAGTGATGACGGCATCGGGTTCGGCGAGATGCGAGCCATCGACGATGTGTGTGATCACTTCGATGCGGGTCGGCAGCCAACGATCGATGCCGTTGGCATGTCGCTTGTACATCGTCATCGTGTAGTGGTCGACAACGTCGTTGGCCACCGACGTCAGCACGTCGTCGGTCATCAGCTCTACGCACAACTCCACCGACTGGCGGTCGATCGAGGGCTCACGTTGGAACATGCGCCCGAGATGCTCGACACCACCGACCAGCAGTGCGCCCTTGCCCATCTGCTGACGGGTGATGACGCCTTCCACCAGCAACCGGACTCCCAGGCCGCCATCGGTGATGCGCTCGGCGAAGTACACCTGGCCATCACGCAGGTAGACCCTGGTGCTGGGGGTGGTGGCCAGCGACAGCTCACCGGTCAGCATCTGACGGCGCGCGGCCTCGATCACCTGCCAGGCAGGGCGAGGGCTGAAGCCGCCGTCATTGGCGAAGAGGTCTGCATGCACGGACACTTCTTCGGCATACAGTTTCTTGAGCTTTAGCGTTTCGCCGTCCGTGAGCAGGGGCGGCGGGCGGTGAACTCGTATCGACGGAACTCCCGGTGGCACCCGACGCCGTATCCGTTAACCTTCCGAACCGGAAGGGTGCCCGAGCGGCCAAAGGGACACGCCTCGAAAGCGTGCGAGGGGCAACTCTCCGTGGGTTCAAATCCCACCCCTTCCGCCAGTGATGTTGTCCCACGACAACCGCGACCATGCCCGGCCCGTCCAGGTGCCGGGCATGTTGCTGTTCAGCGATCGAGGCAGTTGCGTAGCAATTGCTCTGCCGTGTCAGCCACATGCGCGCGTGCGTAGTGCGGTACCACGTTGGCCAGCGCGGACGCGGCAATCCGCTGCGCGAGCCAAGGTGCATCGAGCAGCTGGCACACGGCGGCTGCGAATTCGGTTGGGTCGTCGGTGATCAGGCAGTCGACGCCCTGCCGAACGTCCAGCCCTTCGAGCCCGACAGAAGTGCCGACAACCGCCACGCCCGCGGCAAACGCCTCGATCGCCTTGATGCGCGACCCCGAACCGCTGTGCAACGGGACAACAACGACGTCGGCGCTCGCATACAAACCGTCGAGATCGGGCGCAAACCCGATGCCGTGCGGCGCGAGACGCTCGCTGCCCGGGCCGGCGATCACGAACTCGATGCCCTCGCGAAGTGGCAGAACTTCATCGATGAACCAGCGGGCACCGTCGACGTTGGGCGAGTACCCGAAGTTGCCCACCATCACGGCACGTCGCCCCGGTGTGCGATCCGCCGATCGTGCGGCCGGCACCTCGACGCTGTTTGCGACAGCAGCCGTCTCGCCGAAGCCGGTCACGCTCGCCACGCAATCCGCACGACGGCCGATCTCGGTGAGCAGCGTCCGATACCTTTCGGCCTCCTCGTGATCGCCAGCGTCGTCGAGGAACGTCGCGTCGTCGTCATCGACGTCGACAACCACGACGGCGTCGGTGCCGGCGACGGCCCCGAACGCGAACGGCGCGCAGTAGGAGCGGAGTACAACCACAAGGTCGAAGGCGTCGTGTGGTGTTTGCCACGAGCGACCCGCATGTTCGGGAGCTCGCTGGGCGAGCCTTGGAAGGTGCGCGGTCTGAGGAGCCTCAGGCGTGAGCGGCACGATGGTCTCGATGATGCCATTCGGTTCACGTGGCGGGGGTGTGCCTGCCAGCGGTACGACGACCGTGGTGACGTGCCCGAAACGGGTAAGGACCCCATGCCAAAAACGGGCCCGGTGGGCGAGTCCATTTCCCATCTGGTGTGTGCTGATCGGCGTGAACAACGCACAGCGGATGGCGTCAGGCATGGCGCGTTACTGGCACTCGGCGCCGTCGGTCGGGGCGCTCTTCGCGGGGTCGATCAAGTACTGCTCGATCGTGTCCGAGGAGCAGGCATTGACGCCGTAACCCGTGTGCTGGTTGCCCGTGACGATCACCAGCCGTCCGTCCTCCAGCGAGTCGGCCATCACCCGTGTGCCCGCCAGCGGCGTGGCCGCATCGCCGGTGGTGCCCATCACCAGAATCGGCCCGGCGCCCTTGCCGGTGATGTCGACTCGGGGGTCGGTGGTGCTTGGGTAGAACGTGCAGAAGTAGCTACCGGTGGTACCGGGCGACAAGCGGGGTGCTGCGGCGTTGAAGTCGGGCGCCGCTGCGTCTTCTTCGGCCACGGTCAGTCGTTCGGTGGTGTCCATACAGAAGATGGTCTGAAATGCCTCGAGCGAGTTTTCGTAAGTGCCCTCTGGGGTGCGGGCGTAGTACTGGTCGTACAGCGCCAACAGCCCGGCCCCTTCGCCGTTCTGAGCATCAACCAGCGCTGTCGCCAGCTGTGGCCAGAGCTGGTCGGAGTACATTGCCGCCGACACGGCCGTAATCGCGACCTGCAAGTTCACGTCGGGCCGCCCACTCTCCGACGGGACGGGATTGTTGTCGAGTGACGTCATGAGTGCGTCGAAGGCACCTTCCGATTCGCCGTCGTTGTGGAACTCACACGAGTCGTCGCCGCTGCATTGGGCGAGGAAGGTGGTCAGCGAGTCCTCAAAGCCGACGCTTTGCTGCAGACCGGACTCGATGTAGCCGGCGGTCGGGTCGGCGGCGCCGTCGAGCACCGCGGCGCGCACCGTGTCGGGGAACAGTGTTGCCCAGGTTGCACCCAGTTCGCTGCCGTAGCTGAACCCGAAGTAGCTGATCTTCGCTTCACCAAGCGCTTCGCGGATGGAGTTCATGTCGCGGGCCGAGTTGTTGGTGCCGACAAAGTCGATGATGTCGGCGTTCTTCGTGGCACAGTCATCCGCAAATTCTTCTGCCGTATTGGCGATTGCCTGTCGCTCGGCGGCGTCATCCGGGGTGATGTCGAGGCTGGCGTAGAAGTGGTCGTAATCATCGGTGCAGTCGATGGCCGGTGTTGTCAGGCCGGTGCCACGCGGGTCCCAGCCGATGATGTCGAACTGATCCAGCAGATCCTGGCCGTAGATCTGGTCTGCATAGATCGCAAAGTCACTGCCACCGAAGCCGGGGCCGCCGGGGTTGACCAACAGGCTGCCGATGCGCTTGGCGGGGTCGGCGAGATGGCGGGCGATGTAGAGATCGAAGCTTCCCCGTGACGGATCGTCGTAATTGATCGGCACTTCCAGGTGGCCGGTCTCGACGCTGCCGGTGTCACCGAAGTCCAGCCACTCGAAGGCATCGGGTGTCGGCGCGCTGGCGACGGTGGTGTCGGCGTTCGACTTGGTGGATGACACATTGCTGTCGTTGGTGCATGCCGCCATGAGCGAAAGGGCAATGGCGAGTGGGAGGTACCGGCGACGCATGGGCTGCAGGCTACGGCCTCGTCGCAGCCGGAAACCTTCAGTCGCAGATGATCTCGGCGTCGAGTGGGGCCGCAGGGTCGACCAGGTAGCCGTCCACGACTTCGTTCACGCACGTGTTGACGCCGTAGCCCGTGTGCTGGTCGGCGGTGACGATGACCAGGTGCCCATCCTCCAGTGTCGTTGCCATTTTGCGCGTACTCGCCAGCGGGGTAGCCGGGTCGCCGGTGGTGCCAACGACCACGATCGGGCCGGCGCCGCGACCTGTGATGTTGACGATGGCGGCGGCGGGCACGGGCCACACCGAGCAGAAGGTCAGCTCGGCCATCCATCCGCGGCCGAGCCGAGGTGCGGCGGCGGCAAACTCGGCCTCGTGCGAGTACAGGTCATCGGGGCCGGTGCTGCCCGGGTCGTCGAGACAGGCGATGGCGAAGTACGCCTCCAACGAGTCGCCCCACCCGTCGCCGAAATAGCCGTAGTAGTCGTCGTAGAGGCCAAGAATGCCCCGGCCATCTCCAGTTTGCAGGTCGGCCAAGGCCTGCTCCAGTTGCGGCCAGTAGCCCTGGTCGTACATCGCATCGGCGAGAGCCGTTGTCAGCACACCTTGTGTCACATCGGTGCGGTCGGGGTCGACCGTGATGGGGTGCGCGTCGATGTTCTGCGCGAGTGCGTCGTACGCGCCCTCGGCGTCGCCGTCGTTATAGAACGCGCAGGTTGGCGCTGCGCTGCACTGGGCGAGGAACGTGTCGAAGGTCGCTTCGAAGCCGGCGGCCTGCTGCAGGTTTTGTTGCAAGTACCCAACCGTTGGATCGACGGCACCGTCGACCACCAGCGCGCGAACCGTGTCGGGGAAGAGCGTTGCCCATGTGGTGCCCAGTTCACTGCCATAGCTGAAGCCGAAGTAGGAGACCATCGTCTCCCCCAAGGCCGAACGGATGGAATCGATATCGCGGGCGGAACTCTCGGTGCTGATATGCGCCAGCAACTCCTTGTTCTTGCTGAGGCAGTACCTGCCGAACTCGGTCCCGACATCGATCAGCGCCTGGCGTTCAGCGGACGTATCGGGCGACGAGTCGAGCCCGAAGTACGTGTCGTAGTCGTCGACGCAGTCGATGGCCGGTTGGCTCACCCCCGTGCCGCGCGGGTCCCAGCCGATGATGTCGAAGCGATCCAAGAGGTCCTGGCCGTAGATGCCGTCCGCGCCATACGCCAGCCCACTGCCGCCATAGCCGGGGCCACCGGGGTTGACGAGCAGCGAGCCGATGCGCTTGGCAGGATCGACGGCGCGATGCCGGATGAGATAGAGCGTGATGGTGTCGCCGCTTGGGTCGCTGTAGTCGAGGGGCACTGCCAGCGTGCCTTCGTCCACGCCAGTCGTCAGCTCGGTCCACGCGAAATTGGTGCTCACCGCGGGGTTTGTTGCGTCGATCTGTGTGGTGTCACTGCTCACCGGGTCGGTGGATTCGGGGTCCGTCGTCGAGGCCGGCGCGGCGGTGGTCGCGACAATCGTGTCGATGGTGCCGCGCCCTTCGTTGACGCCCTCGTTGATGCCATCGCCGCAGGACGCAGCGAGAAGGCCGCCGGCAACGAGGCAAGCAACTGCAAGAGGCTGGCGACGACGCATGAATGCCATCGTAGAAGTGCGCACGGTCGTCCGTATCCTCGGTGGAATGCGTATGGGACCACACATGCTGATGCCGGGTGACTCGGACGCGGTGAAGGGCAAGAAGCTGCAGCGCAACTCGCTGCGACGAGCGTGGCTGTTCGCCCGCCCCTATCGGCGCACCATCGGGCTGTTCCTGGCCGCGATCGTGGTCTCAGCGCTGGTCGAGCTGATCCCCGCGTTCGCGTTCCGCAGCATTATCGACGACGCAATCCCCAAAAAGGATCGCTCGCAGATCACGCTGTTGGCGTTGGTCGTCGTTGTTGCGGCGCTGGTCAGTGCAGGCCTGGCGATTGTGCAGAGGTGGTGTAGCGCGCACATTGGCGAGGGCCTCATCTATGACCTGCGCGTGGCGTTGTTTGCGAAGGTGCAGCGGATGCCGATTGCGTTCTTCACCCGGACCCAAACCGGTGCACTGACCAGCCGCCTGAACAACGACGTGGTCGGCGCGCAAACGGCGGTGACCAGCACCTTGGGCAGTGTGGTCAGCAACGTGGTCGTACTTGCCACCACCCTGATTGCAATGGCCGCTGTGGAATGGCGCCTCACCGTGTTGGCGTTGGTCGTGCTGCCGATCTTCATCATTCCGGCCAAGCGAGTCGGCGCTCGCTTACAGGTGATCTCACGCGAGAACATGGCGACGAACGCCGAAATGAACTCGCAGATGGCCGAGCGGTTCAACGTGGCGGGTGCACTGCTGGTGAAGCTGTTCGGTCGCCAGAACGATGAGGTGGCGTTGTTCGCCAGCCGCGCAGTGCGCGTTCGCGATACAGGCATCCGGGCGGCCATGTTGGGTCGCGTGTTCTTCGTCGCGTTGGGTTTGGTGGGCGCGCTGGGCGCCGCCGCCATCTATGGCGTTGGCGCGCATTTGGTCGTCAGCGGCAGCATCAATATTGGCGACCTGGTCTTGCTCGCCGCGCTCGTCACGCGGGT
>JAYVVY010000031.1:0-3864 GCA_043786575.1 Ilumatobacteraceae bacterium | reverse complement strand
CACCGCAATTGCATGGTCGCCTGCGCGCACCGGCACGGCCATCATGCGAACCGGGTCGGGCATGCCCTCCACCACCAGCTCGCCCTCGACAATTTCGCCGTCGTCGTACGCCTTGGTCAGCAGCGGCAGCTCCTGGCCGGCGGCGGCGGTGCCGACGTAGTCATAGTGATAGATGGTCTGGCCGGTGGCCGGGCGCACATGCGCGACCACATACCACTTGCCATCCGAGCCGGGTACGTAGAGCAGCAGGTCAGCAAAGCTGAGATCGGCCAACAGACCCCACTCGCCGATCAGTCGCTGGAGATGATCGATCTCATCTCGGTTCAGGTCCGTGTGCTGCCGTGTGATCTCGCCAAGAGTGGCCATGGACACTGAGTGTGCCACGCCAGCGAGGGTGTCAGCGGTTTCCGTTCCCCAACAGGTGCTGTCCGATCGCCAGTAGGCCCGCCAGATCGTGCACATCGCCCGGCAGCGTCGGCACCACCGCCGTCAGCGGCACCACCGCCTCCAGCTCTCGACGCCGCTCGGCCTCGCGGCCGGCGACCACGGTGACGTCACGGAAACGGGCGGCCACTTCGGCCAGCACGTGCTGTAGTGCTGCCGCATCGCAGCCCGTAATGGCGACAAGGTCCGCCAGCAACGCAGGTTGGTCGGCGGCCTCAGCCAGCGCGGTGGCGGCCTTCGAGGCGGCCGGCTGGCGAACTTCGGCCGGCAGCGTGCGGTTCAGCACCAGCGCACCGAGTGGCATACGGCGCTGGTGCAATTCGTCGGCCAGAAAGCGCGCCTCGCGTGCCGGTGCCGCCTCGAGTGTGCTGACCACGATGAAGGCCGTGCCCTCCTCGGTCAGTAGACGCTCGACTTCTTTCGCGCGGGCGACGAAACCGGCCTCCATCGTCTGAAACAGCACGAAGAACTCGGCGATGTCCTGCAGGAACCGCGAGCCGAGGATGCGATCGGCGACTTGATAGAACGGCTTCGACGCCATCGTGAACAGCCGCGACCGATAGGGCACCGTCAGCCACTTCAGCAGCCGGCTGCCGAAGAACTCGCTCATGCGGCCAGGGGCGTCCAGCAGGTCGAGAGCGTTACGCGACGGCGGCGTGTCGATGACGACCAGGTCGTACTGACCCGAGGCGTGCAGGTCGTAGAGCTGCTCCATCGCCAGGTAGTCGTGACTGTTGACGAAGCGCCCGGTGATGTTGCGGTACAGCGGGTTGGCCAGCACGGTGTCGCGCAGCGCGGCATCGGGCGCGTGGCGGCGGATCAGTTCGTCCCACCCGGACTTGGTGTCCAGCATGGCTACCCACAGCTCGCCGCGGCACTGCAGGCCCGCAGCGGCGAATGCGCTTGCGGGCACCCTCACCGCCGTGTTGCCCAGCGAGGTCGAGCCGAGGCCGAGCGCTGTCGCCAGACGGCGAGCCGGATCGACAGTGAGCACCAGCACTCGGCCACCCACCACGGCTGCTGCCTGTGCGCCGAGAGCTGCGGCGATGGTGGTCTTGCCGGTACCACCGCTGCCGCAGACGACAATCATTTCCTTCGCGCTGAGCAGCTCGGCCAGCTCGCGGTGGGCGTCGCGGGTACGGGCCATCAGCCCAGCTCCTCGTGGAGCGCATCGGCCAGCAACGACACCACGCGGCGACCACCCGAGCGAGTGAACAGCTCCGGCACCAGCAACAAGGGCACGTCCGCGGACACACCCTCGCGCAGGCGATCGAGGTAGCCGACCGCGCCCTCGCGTCGAGCTTGCGCGAGCGCTGCCGCCTGAAACACGGTGGCTACCTTCGGCCCGGCGGCTGCGGCAAGGGTGGCCTGCGCCGCCGGTTCCATCAGAGCCGCGAAGACTTCACTGTCCAGCGCCGAGAACCATTGCGGCAGCACCCGGTTCGCCACGATCGCGGCCACGTTCACGTCGGTGGTGGACTGCACCCTGTCGACCAGCTCGATCGTTTCCGTCACCGGCATCTCCTCCGGCGTGGTGACCACCACCAGCCCGGTGCGAGCCGCATCGCCGAGAATCTCCAACATCCAATCGGTCTGGTCGCGCACCATGCCCACCTGCACCAGCTCGCGAATCGCCCGCGGCGCATCGATTTGGGCGACGATGTGGCCGCTGGCCTCGGCGTCGACAATGACAAGGTCGTAGTGGCGTTCGCGCACCTCGTGGCACAGCTTGCCGATGGCCAGGATCTCTTTCACGCCGGGCGCCGCGTCGGCGACAAAGTCGAAGGTGCGCGCGAGCGGCCCGATGCGACCGACCAGCGGAATGCGAACGAACAGCCGCAGGTACTCCTTCAGCGAGTCCTCGGTGTTCATCACCATCGCCCACAGCTTGGGCCGAACTTCGGTTGGCTGAAAGCTCAGCTCGCTGACATCGAAGGCCGCCGCCAGGGCACCTTTTGCATCCATTTCGCAGACGAGTGTGCGCTTGCCCTCGCGTACAGCTAGATCGGCGAGTGCAGCGGCAACCGACGTCTTGCCGGTGCCGCCTTTGCCGCTGATGAACAGCAGCTGCCGATCCAGCAGGCCGGTCATGGTCGCTGCGCCGTCCGACGTGTCACGCCTGCAGACCCTCGCCTGCGAGTCGGAGGAGATATTGGCCATAGGGATTTTTGCTCATCGGCTCGGCATTGGCACGCAGCTGCGCGACGTCGATCCAGCCGGCGGCGAAGCTGATCTCGTCGGGTGACGCAACCTGCAAACCCTGGCGCTTCTCGAGCGTGGCCACGAAGCTCGAGGCCTCCAGCAGCGACTCGTAGGTGCCGGTGTCCAGCCACGCGTAACCCCGACCGAGCAACTCCATGTGCAGCTGACCGCGGCGCAGGTACTCGGCGTTGATGTCGGTGATCTCGTACTCGCCCCTGGGTGACGGCGCCAGGTTGGCGGCGATGTCGACAACCTGTTCGTCATAGAAGTAGAGACCGGTGACGGCATAGTTGCTGCGCGGCGCCGCCGGCTTCTCCTCGATGCTCAGGACTTTGCCGGTTGCGTCGACTTCAGCAACGCCGTAGCGCTCCGGGTCGTGCACGCGGTAACCAAAGACGGTGGCACCAACTTCGCGTTCGCGGGCGGATTGCATCAGCTCGACCAGACCGTGACCGAAGAAGATGTTGTCACCCAGCACCAGCGCGCTGCGCTGGCCAGCGACAAAGTCGGCGCCGATGACGAATGCTTGGGCCAGCCCGTTTGGCGTCTCTTGCACCGCGTACTGCAGGTCGAGGCCCCACTGACTGCCGTCGCCCAACAGGGTCTTGAAACCTTGCTGCTCGTGTGGCGTGGTGATGATCAGGACCTCGCGGATACCGGCCAGCATCAGCGCGCTGAGCGGGTAATAAATCATCGGCTTGTCGTACACCGGCAGCAGCTGCTTGCTCACGCCGCGGGTGATCGGCCACAGGCGGCTACCCGTGCCACCGGCGAGAATGATGCCTTTCATTCGGCAGCCGCTCAGCCGCCGAAGCCGATGCGGCGTTCGCCCTCGGCCGCGCCCAGCTCGACGAAGGCGATCTTGGCGGCGGAAATGCCGACGTCGCGGCCCTTCTTGTCGGTCAGCCACAGCACGTCAACGGCGCCGGTGAGTGCTGCTTCGATCTTTGCCTTGATGGCCGCGCGATCGAGATCGTCAGCCAGCTCGAGGCTGATCTCACGGGCAGTTTGAGTGACGCTGATGCGTACGTCCACGACGGTCCTTTCGGGTACTGAAACGTTGCCGTTCAGAGGTGGGGTTCAGATGGGGGTTCAGAGGGGGTTCGGTGGGGGTTCGGTGGGCGGCCAGCGTACCCGTGAACTGACGCACGAGCCGTGGTCACCCCGTCGGCGGTTGGCCATGTGGCCGAATAGGTGGGGATTATGTCATTGACGCCA
>JAYVVY010000030.1:0-3621 GCA_043786575.1 Ilumatobacteraceae bacterium | reverse complement strand
GAGCAACCTCCCCGGAATCTCTCAGGCCAACGGACCGACCGGGTGGGGCAACGCTGGAAAGCAGTCGGCTCTGCCCGGCTCGCCGACGGGGAAATTCGCTAGTCGTGTCACGGCTAGTGGAGAAGCTCTCAGGCATCCATGACAGCGGGGGAAGCAGTTCGTACGCGCCACGAATGGCCTGGAGGCTTCCCATGAACATTCCCAACACTCGCCCTGAGACGGCGGATCACGCTCCGTCGGCACCGCACGTTGCGCTACCTGCACTTCTGGGTACCGACGACTTCGTGGGCCGCCACATTGGGCCCACTGGTGCTGAACAGGCCCACATGTTGGCCGTCTTGGGCGTCGACTCCATGGAGACCCTGCTCGGTCAGACAGTGCCCGCTTCCATCCGTCTCGAGGGGCCATTGCCGCTGGCGGGCAGCCGCACCGTTGAGGATGTATTGGGCGAGCTTCGTGGCCTGGCCGACCGCAACGCGCAGCGCACCTGCCTGATTGGGCAGGGCTACTACGGCACCATCACCCCACCGGTGATTCAGCGCAACGTGCTCGAGAACCCGGCCTGGTACACCGCGTACACCCCATACCAGCCCGAGATCAGCCAGGGCCGCTTGGAGACTCTGCTCAACTTTCAAACGATGATCGGCGAGCTGACGGGCTTCCCGCTGGCCAACGCGTCGCTGCTCGATGAAGCGACCGCCGCTGCCGAGGCAATGACGATGGCGCGCCGCACCTCGAAGGTCACGGGCGATCGGTTCCTGGTTCACCACGACACGCACCCGCAGACCATCGCAGTACTGCGCACACGCGCAGAGCCGATCGGTATCGAGATCGTTGTTGCGGACGCGGCCAATGTCGACGGATTCTTCGGCGTACTGCTCAGCCTTCCGACCTCTACCGGCGCTGTTCCCGACTGGCGGGCGACGATTGACCGTGCGCACGCCGCTGGAGCGATTGTGGTCGTGGCCACCGACCTGTTGGCGTGCGTGCTCACCACTCCCCCGGGTCAGTTGGGTGCCGACATTGCCATCGGGTCGGCACAGCGCTTTGGCGTGCCGATGGGCTTCGGTGGCCCGCACGCGGCGTTCATCGCGACCAGTGACTCCTTGGCACGCGCGCTGCCCGGCCGTTTGGTCGGCGTCAGTACCGACACCGAGGGCCGCCCTGCGTTGCGCCTTGCGCTCCAGACTCGCGAGCAGCACATTCGCCGCGAGAAGGCCACGTCCAACATCTGCACGGCGCAGGTGCTGCTGGCCAACATGGCCGGCCTCTATGCCAGCTGGCATGGGCCCGACGGTCTTGCGCTGATCGCTGAGCGCGTGCAACGGCTGGCGTCTCTAGCGGCTGGCGCCCTGCGTTCAAGCGGTGCCGTGCTGCGCCACGACACATGGTTCGACACGGTGTGCGTCGAGTGCGCTGCCGCCGATGTTGTCACCGCTGGCCACGCTGCCGGCCTCGACCTGCGACAGGTGGATGACGGTGCCGTTTCGTTCAGTTTCGATGAGACCACCTCGCTATCAACGGTGCTCGAAGTACTCGCACTGTTTGGTGCCGAGGCGTTCCTCCCCGCCGACGATGCAAGCCTGCTCGACGGGCTGCACACTCGCCGGAGCGACGAGTTCCTCGCTCACGGCGTGTTCACCAAGTTCCACACCGAGACCGAGATGATGCGCTACCTGCGTCGCCTCGCCGACAAGGATCTTGCCCTCGATCGCACCATGATCCCGCTCGGCTCGTGCACGATGAAGCTCAATGCCGCAGCCGAGATGATGCCCGTGACCTGGCCCGAGTTCTCCAACGTGCACCCGTTCGCTCCAGACGACGAGACCATTGGCTACCGCGAGATGATCGACCAACTGGAGCAGATGATGGTGGCTGTCACCGGCTACGACGCTGTCAGCCTGCAGCCCAACGCTGGCAGCCAGGGCGAGTTCGCCGGCCTGCTCGCAATTCGCGCCTACCACCGCAGCCGCGGCGACGCTCAGCGCACCATCTGCCTGATTCCGTCCAGCGCGCACGGCACCAACGCCGCCAGCGCAGTGATGGCCGGTCTCAAGGTAGTCGTCGTCGCATGCGATGACCAGGGCAACATCGACCTTGCCGATCTCGGGGCTCGGGTCACCGCCGCTGGCGATCAACTTGCGGCCGCGATGGTGACGTACCCGTCCACCCACGGCGTCTTCGAGGAAGGCATCACTGAGATCTGCAACATTGTGCACCAGCGCGGCGGTCAGGTGTACGTGGATGGCGCCAATCTCAACGCGCTGGTCGGGCTCGCCCGACCGGGGGCCTTCGGCGCCGACGTCAGCCACCTCAACCTGCACAAGACGTTCTGTATCCCGCACGGGGGTGGCGGCCCCGGCGTTGGCCCGGTCGCCGTTCGGTCGCATCTCACGCCGTTCCTTCCTGGCCATCCGCTGGCAACCAATCAGCCCGTCGGACCCGTGTCTGCGGCGCCCTTCGGCTCGGCCAGCATTCTGCCCATCTCGTGGGTGTACGTCGCGCTCATGGGCGCCCATGGGCTCCGTGACGCCACTGCGGCGGCCATCCTCAGCGCCAACTATCTGGCGGCACGCCTCAACGATGCCTACCCGGTGCTCTACACCGGTGCACAGGGCCGGGTGGGCCACGAGTGCATCCTCGACCTGCGACCCATCACGAAGGCCACCGGGGTCAGTGTCGACGATGTTGCGAAGCGACTGATGGACTACGGCTTCCACGCCCCCACGATGAGCTTCCCTGTCACCGGCACGTTGATGATCGAGCCAACGGAGAGCGAGAACCTGCACGAACTCGATCGGTTCTGCGATGCAATGCTCGCCATCCGCGCCGAGATCGAACAGGTCGCCGATGGCGTCTGGCCCGTCGAGGAAAGCCCACTGCGAATGGCGCCGCACACCGCCGAGGATCTGTTGGGCGAATGGAACCGACCGTACTCTCGCGAGGTCGGGGCCTATCCCCTGCACTCAGTTCGTGCCTCGAAGTACTTTCCCGCCGTGTCGCGCATCGACGCCGCCTACGGCGATCGCCACCTGGTCTGCAGCTGTGAGCCACTCGAGGCCTACGCCAACTCCTAACCCACGCTCCGTGAATGCGCTTCCGCTCGCCACGCGAGCGGAAGCGCGCAGCCGCTGAGCGTCGCTGCGCTACGGTCCAGCTCATGGCAGAGAGTTCCACACCCGGGCTGGGCGACCTGATGGGTCTGTTCGGCAGCAGTAACCCCTTCGCTGGCATCAGTAAGTCGATCGCCCAGTTTCAGCGAGGCGTTACCCAATTCCTCGACAGCGTCGAGAAGTTCAACGACACCATGGACGAACTCAACGGCGTTGCCAAGCGGGTCAACGGCTTGCTGGACACCGTCGAGGAGCCGATCAAAGCGTTCGTGCCCCAGATCACCCGCAGTATCAAGACGGCCGACGCACTGATCGATCAGCTCAGTGGGCCAATCGAGATGGTCGCCCCCAGCCTCACTCGCTTCGCCGAGACCATGTCGAACCCGATGCTGCTCTCACTGCCCAAGGAGTTGGGCGACTTCATGCAGACACTCGGCGAACTGGCCCTGCGCCTCCAGCCGTTGGGTCAAATGGCCGAGACGGCGGGCGGCTGGTTCGGGTTGCGGCC
>JAYVVY010000029.1:0-4269 GCA_043786575.1 Ilumatobacteraceae bacterium | reverse complement strand
CGCGTGGGCGGCCCACAAGATCGACTCGACACTGCGCGGTCACTGGGCTGGCGAGCTGCTGGCCCGGCAGGCAGTGTCCGGTCGGCGCCTCGTGGTGCTGCCCGGTTGGCCAGCGCTTGGCCGAACATGTGTTGACGGGCTCGTTCGTGTGCGTGGCGAACCTGTTGCGCGGCCGGGTGACTCGCTGCCTGGCGCAGATCTCCTGACGAGCGTCGCAGCGCTGCGCGAGTGGCTGTCGGGCGATTGCCTGATTGCCGTGTGCGACGTGCCCGACAGCGAGACCATGCATGCCCTGGCTGGTGCGCTGGTGGCCACCGACGTTTTGATCGCCGGGCCCGGCGGTCCGCTGGGAGCGGCGTTCGCAGCTCACGTACATGCGCTCGGTACGGCGGCGAGGTCGCAAGCCGCTCCGTCGCCGGTAATTGGCGGGTCCATTGGGGTGATCCTTGGAAGTGCGGCTGGGGTTTCGCACGAACAGCTTCGGCGGCTCGTCAGTGTGCGGCCCGAGGTGGTCGTCATGGCAACGTCAGCGTCGGAAGGGGAGTTGCGACCGGAAGTCGCAATGGTCCTCGCTGAGCGGGCGTCGCGCTGGATCTTGGATGCACAGCCCGACACGATCATCGTGATCGGCGGCGACACTGCGGCCGCGCTGCTGGGCGACGCTCCCCGATTGGTGGGCGGGTGTGCAGCGCCAGGCATGCCCTGGAGCAGAGACGAAGCCGGCGGCGGGCCTTTGGTGGTGACCAAGGCAGGAGGCTTCGGCGGCCCGGATGCTCTCGTCGATCTCGTGTGCGGCGAGACTGTGCCGATGCAGGACCGTGCGACATGAACGGCTGGGCGAGATGAGCGCACCGCTGGCGATCACGATGGGCGACCCGTCGGGCATCGGCCCCGAAATTGTGCTGCGTCGTTTCGTTGACGTCGGGCTGGGCGACGATGTGGTGGTCTACGGCGACGAGTCGATACTGCGCCGTGGTGCGCAGATCCTGGGCCTCGATGTGGATTGGTCTGCACTGCACATCGTTGATCTCGCGCTGCTGACGGCCGCCGACCACCGACCCGGCCAACTCGACGCGGCGTCGGGCGCCGCCGCTCGCGCGTACGTCGAGCAGGCGACGAAGGACGCGCTGGCGGGCACCGTCGCTGGCCTGGTGACGATGCCGATGAACAAGGAAGCGACACAACTCACTGACACGCACTTCGTTGGCCACACCGAGTTCATCGCCGGTCTGTGCGGCGTGGAGAAGGTGACGATGATGCTGACCGCGGCCACCGCCAGCGGCTCTCTGGCGGTTACCCATGTCAGCACTCACGTTGCGTTGGCGACGGCAATCGAGCGGGTCCGTTATCAGCGAGTGCTCGACGTCATCCATCTCACCAACGACGTGCTGTCACGATTCCTCGAGCGTCCACGGATTGCCGTCTGCGGACTCAACCCGCATGCGGGCGAACACGGCCTGTTTGGTATGGAAGACATCGAGCACATCGCGCCGGCGATCGCGGCCGCGGCCGCAGAGGGCATCGACGCCACCGGCCCGCATCCGGCCGATACGGTGTTCTTCCAGGCTGTGCATCGCAACCGCTACGACGCGATTGTGTGTATGTACCACGACCAGGGCCACGGGCCGATGAAATTGTTGGCCTTCGACACGGGTGTCAACGTCACGCTGGGCCTGCCAATCGTGCGCACGTCCGTGGACCATGGCACCGCGTTCGACATCGCCTGGAAGGGCGAGGCCTTCACCGATTCCGTCGGCCACGCGCTGGCGTACGCACGCAAGCTGGTCGGTGGCGACGAGGCGTCGCAGCGTGCCAACATGAGTGCGTGATCGACCACTTCTCCATTCAATGCAATGACATCGCCGCCAGTACCGCGTTCTACGACGTCGTGCTCGCCGAGCTGGGCGGGGTACGGATGATGGATTACGGCGATGCGATTGGCTACGGCGTTCCGCCCACACCCGACTTCTGGCTGGTGGCACAGCCCGAGGCCACGCCGCCGCGAGAGAACCACATTGCGTTTACCGCGCCGGACCGTGCAGCGGTCCGGGCCTTCTTCGCGGCCGCTGTTCAGTTGGGCGCGGAAGTGCTGCACGAACCTCGGCTCTGGCCCGAGTATCACCCCACGTATTACGGCGGTTTCGTTCGGGACCCGGATGGCAACAACGTGGAAGCGGTGTGCCACCAGCCCGAGTGAGTGCGGGTTCAGGTACCGAGCAGGTCGTCGAGACGGTGGGTGATGGGCCAAGCCCCGTCTGTCGTGTTGGACAACACGGTGTGCGTGACCTGTCGCGCTGGTAGGTGCACGGTGCACGCTGACACGCCGGCGTCGTACCCCTGCAGCATAAGGGCGCCGCTCTTGCGGACGAGCCAGAAGCCGAGGCCGTAATCGCGCGTCGGCGTGCAGTTCGTCGAGCGGGTGCTGGTCACCGTGGCCACCATCGCCGGCGACACGATGCGGCCCTCGGCGAATGCCGCCCAGAAGGTGTGCAGGTCCGCGAGGGTCGTTGAAATGCCGCCATCACCGACGCCGCGCACTGGCAGATGGAGTGCGTTGGTGCGCAGGCCGTCATCGCTGAGGTAGTTGGTGGCGACGTCACCGCCGAGTTCGTCGTTGCGTAGAAAGGCTGTCTCTGTGAGGCCCGCGGGCTTGCACACCCGTTGCCGCACGAGGTCGTAATAGGAGACTCCGCTGGCGCGTTCGGCCAAGAGCGCGAGCACCACGAAACCGCCGTTGCAGTAGGCGAAGTCAGTGCCCGGGGCGAACTTCTGGGCGTGTCCTTCGAGCATCGGGAGGTAGCTCTCGGCGTCGACCAGTTGATGCACGGGCAGCGTCATCACGTAGTCCAGGACGTCGCCGCCGGCGTCTTCGTCGAGGTAGTCGCCAATGCCGCTGCGGTTGGCCAGCAAGTGCTCGACGGTGACGTGGTCGTCGATCAGCGGGAGGTCGTTGCCCAGGACTGATCGGGCTGTGGTGTCGAAGGTGAGCACGCCATCTTCGATCAGGCTCGCGACTGCGAGCGCGGTGAAGCCCTTGGCGACACTGGCGACGCCGAACTTGGTGGTGATGGTGTTCGCGAACAGGTGGCCGCGGTGAGCGAAGCCGTACGCCGCCGCCCAGGATTGGCCGCTCGGCGCGTCAACTCGTACCGCGCCGGAGAAGCCGGTGTCGGCAGCCAGTTGGTTGATGTTGGTCAGAACGTCGTCCACGGCGGGAACGCTATAACCAACGGCTCGTCGGCTAGCTCGTCATTCCGTTGAGGCCCACGAGGCCGCGGGCCAGCTCGATCTCGCCCATGTGGCGCAGGCCGTGTTGGTAGATCCAGCACTCCGTCGCATCGAGCAGCGTGATGCCCACTTCGCCGGCGACGCGAGCGCTGTAGGTGGACGCGATCTGCGGCGGGAAGGGGCGAGGTATGACCACACGGGTCAGCTCCGCAGGGTCGAGCTGCTCGAGCCATTCCTCGGTACGGGTCATCACCGCGCGCATGTACTCCTGAAACGCGTCGTAGTCACCGATGCGCTGGTGAATCATCTCGTCGACCGACTTGTGCTTGCCGTGGTCGTCGATGGTCATGCCGACCCGTGCCTGCCACTCGTCGTTCCAGATCGGCGGAGTGCCGGTCATCAACATGAACGAGGCGTCGATCATGTTGGTGATGTGGAAGAGGCAGAACGCGATGGGTAGCACGCCCTCACGTTCGAAGTGGTTGACGTGGTCGATATCCATGGTGGCCACGGCCTGGTGATACAGCGAATGCATTGCCTTCATTCGGCGCTGCAGGGAGTCGAGAATCAGTTCGTTGGACACGTGCGGAACCCTAAGACTTGTCACAGTGACTGTCAACTGTTACGGTGCGCCCATGCCGACGACTTCCGCGTCCGGAGACCTGCCAGACCACCTGACCGTCGACTTTCACTTCGACGTGATGTGTCCCTGGGCCTATCAGACCTCGCTGTGGATGCGCTCGGTTCGCGATCAACTGGGGCTGACCGTGAACTGGCGTTTCTTCAGCCTGGAAGAGGTCAACCGGGTCGAGGGCAAGAAGCACCCGTGGGAACGCGAGTGGAGCTATGGCTGGAGCATGATGCGCATCGGCGCACTGCTTCGACGCACGGACATGGCGTTGCTCGACCAGTGGTACGCCGCCGCTGGCAAGGCGCTGCATGTCGATGGGCATAAGCCGCACGAGCCTGCGGTCGCCCGTCACCTGTTGGCAGAGATGGGCCTCGACCCGGCATTGGTCGATGCGGCTATCGCCGACACCA
>JAYVVY010000028.1:0-3377 GCA_043786575.1 Ilumatobacteraceae bacterium | reverse complement strand
TCTCGTTGGAAGTCGGCCGCGGCATCGAAGCCCTTGTAGACGCTGGCGAAACGCAGGTAGGCAACCTCGTCGAGCCGACGCAGGCGCTCCAGAACCTCAACACCAACGACGGCGGTGGGAACTTCGGGCCCCTGCAGGCGAACCTCGTCCTCAATGGCCTCACCCAGCTGATCGATCTGCTCTGATGTTACTGGCCGACCCTTGCACGCAGCACTGACACCGGCAATCAACTTCACCCGGTCGAACGGCTCGCGACAACCGTTGCTCTTCACCACGATCAGCGGCACTTCTTCTAACCGCTCGTAGGTGGTGAAGCGGTGCGTACAAGCCAGACACGAGCGACGCCTGCGAATGGCTGCGCCCTCTTCGGCCTCGCGCGAATCGATCACCTTGGTGTCGTCAACGTGGCACTTGGGGCAGCGCATGGCACATCACGCTACCGGCAGGTGTCACGGCAGGGTGATCACCTGGCCAACCTGCAATGAGGCATCACCAAGGACGCTGACCAGCGCATCGACGTAGTCAACCTGTGACGCCCCGCCGCGCAACTGCTCGGCGATGGACCACACCGTGTCGCCCGGCTGCACGACATACGACTGGACGACAGAGGACCGAACGACAGAGCTGGTTGCTGGACGAACCGCGGAGGTGGAGGCAGGTGCACCCCCGCGGTTCGCCAGAACGCTGCCGGCGCCGATGGTGAGGGCGACGAAGACGGCAATGAAGACGACTGCGACCAGCAGACGCCGACGCAAGAAGACCTGTGTGCTGGGCCGATTGTCCACCCGACGCGCAGGACCCGCTGTATGACCAGGAACGAAGCGATCCGGGAGAACACGACCCGGGACAACACGACCCGGGAGAACACGACCCGGCACGACGACGGTGTAGGAGCTGAGTGCTGCGGCCATGAGACTTTCCTTTGACGAAACGGCTGGAGATGAAACAGCTGGAGATGAAACGGCTGACATGGCCGGCACGAGTCGAACGGGTGTTGCACGAACGACTGTTCGTAGTCTGCACGAACGATTGTTCGACGTCAACCCCGAGACGAACATTTGTTGCACGAACGAGTGTTTGACCTGATCAACGAACAGGTGTACGCTGCCCCTATGGCCGAACAACTCACCGCCCGCCAACGCGGCATCCTCGACATGATCGAAACCAGCATGCGCGAGCGGGGTTACCCGCCCAGCGTGCGTGAAATTGGTGAGGCCGTAGGGCTCACGTCCCCGTCCACGGTGCACAGTCACCTGGCCTCGCTCGAGCGGATGGGCTATCTCAAGCGCGACCCCAGCAAGCCCCGCGCCATCGAGGTTCGGTTCGATCCGTCGTCGGGTGCGGCCATCGAGCGTCGCCCCGTGCGCCACGTTCCCCTCGTGGGCGATGTCGCTGCTGGCACCGATGTTCTCGCCCAGGAGAACGTCGAAGAGCTGTTCCCGTTGCCCGAAGACTTCACCGGCGATGGCGACCTGTTCATGCTGCGGGTCCGCGGCGATTCGATGATTGAGGTCGGCATCATGGACGGCGACTTTGTTGTCGCTCGTGCGCAGACCACCGCCAACAATGGCGAGATCGTGATCGCTGGCATCCCCGGTGAAGAGGCCACCGTCAAGACCTATCAGCGCAAGGGAAACACCGTCACGCTGGTGCCGGCCAACCCTCGGTTGCAGCCGATGGTGTTCACCGACAACGAGGTACAAATCTTCGGTCGTGTGGTCACTGTCATGCGCCGTCTCTGACAGCTACTGCTGAGGCGCACCCCACCCCGGCCCTGTTGGCGGGGTGGGCTCCGCCGTTGGGGTCGTAGGCGTCGTTGGGGTGAATGGCGTCGTTGGGGTGAACGGTGCGCTCGGGTAGGTCGAGACCGCACCCGGCACGGTTGTCTGCGGTTGCCACCCCGGAACACCTGTCGGTGTGGGCTGCCACAGCGCTTGCGAGCCGCTGACTGGTGCTGCCGGCGGAGTCGACTGCTTCCTGCGCAGACCCAGCAGTATCAGCACACCGCCCAACAGCAGGCCGGCGAGCGCGGCTCCCACTGCGGCAAGGCTCAACGCGTTGGCGTCAGCGTCGGGCTTGCCACCCACGGCAATCGCAAAGTCGCTGTCGTCGCTGATCACCGTCAGGCGGTAAGTGCCCGGGTCGGTGATCTGCACTCGTTGTATCGCCTGGCCGGCAAACCCTGCCACTGAGTAGTTGGGTGCGTCTATTGGCGACATCATGGTCTCTTGGTCAGCGCTGTTCAGCAGCGTCAGCGACACACGCGGCACGGCGTCGTCACCGCGTAGATAGGTGGTGCCGCCAGCGGCGCAGTCGCCAGCCACCGAGCCAATCGAGCCCTGCGTCTCGATGTAGATCGTGAATGTCGCCCGCTTGTCGAACTCCAACGTGGTGGTACAACCAACAGGCGCACGGGCGAAGCGTCGCACGGTCTCCTCCTGTGCAGATCCGCTGAGCGCCACGAGCACGATTCCAGCACCAACGCCGAGTACCGCGATCGCGATGCCGGTGAAGAGCAGACCCCTTCGCCGTGTGGGCGGTGCACTGACGGCCGACGCTACCGGCGCGTAGGCATAGGGATACTGCTGCGCACCAGGTGGCGGTGGCGGTGGCGCACTGGGTGCACCGAAGGGCGAGGTTGGCCCGGCGCCCACCGGCTGGTCGGGTTGATAGGACATCACAGCACTCCCAAGCGCGAAGCGACCAGTTCGATTCGATCGTCAGGTTGTACCACGGCCGCACGCACGTTGTGTGCTCCGCCGGCGCCGTAGAAGTCGCCCGGGCTGACGAGGGCACCGCCTTCGCGGGCGAGTCGCTCGGCGAACGCCCAACCATCTTTCGCATCGAACCAGAGGTAGAAACTGCCCGCCGGCATTGGCACCTCGAGACCCGACCACGCGGAGAGGACCTGAGCACAGCGCTCGAGGCGACGACGGTAGCGATCTCGTTGTACCTGCACGTGAGCGTCGTCGGCCAGCGCGGCGACGCCGGCCGCCTGCGCTGGCCCGGGCACCATCATGCCCACGTGTTTGCGCACCTCTTTGAGGTAACTCACCAGCTCGGCGTCGCCGGCGTAGAACCCCACTCGCAGACCAGCGAGGTTTGAGCGCTTCGAGAGTGAGTGCACGGCCACCACACCCTCCAGGCCTGACTGGAGAATGGTGCTGGGTGGGCCATCCCACGTGAACTCCACGTAACACTCGTCGCTGAAGACGGGCACATCGTGCGCCCGACCCCAGGCTGCCGCGGCGGCAAGGTCGCTCAGCGCGCCAGTCGGGTTCGATGGGCTGTTGACCCACAACATCAGCGCGCGGGCGGCATCGGCCGGGTCGATTGCGGCAAGATCGATGGAGCCATCAGCGGCGGCAGGAACCGGC
>JAYVVY010000027.1:0-10286 GCA_043786575.1 Ilumatobacteraceae bacterium | reverse complement strand
GCCACTAGGCGAGCGCGGCGAGCGCGACCGATCAGCCGCTTAGCGGGGCTTGCGCTCCATCGTCCACATGTCAGGCCCTTTCTTGAGGTGCAACACCTTGCGAACCTCGAAGCCGTAACGCCCGTAAAACGAAACGTTCGATTCCTTCGAACTCTCCAGATACATGCCAACTCCCTCCGCATCTGCCCGATCGACCATCGGCTGCATCAGCGCGCCTCCAAACCCTTTGCCCTGCTGCGCCGGGTCTGTGCCGATGATCTCGAGGTAGTAGTGCGGGAAGTCCAACTCCCCGTGCGCCTTCTCCATCATCGACAGCACCCCAAGATTCGGGAACAGGCGCAGCCCATAGAGCTTGAGAAACGTCGGCGAGTTCTTCAACACCGTCGTGAACGGAATCTTCCAATGATCCGGCGGCGCCCAGATTGCAGCCGCCTCGTGGCCGGGCGTCGTGTACACGTGACCGTGTGGCAATTGGATCTTCTGAAAGGTAGTGAAGAACGGCTTCACCTTCTCCGGCGGCACCACCTTCCCGCCCAGCAAATGCAGCTTCACCGGGTCGTCGTGAAATGCCTTCGCCAGGGTGGTCGCGATGGCGTCGCTGTCTGCAGATGTGGCGGGGCGAATTGTGGATGACATACGGTTCGCACTATGGCACGTGAGATTCAGCTTGGATACAACAGCGGCTACTGGGGCAGCGGCCCCCCGGCCGGCGCCCTTGACGCGATCAAAGAGGCAGAGCGGCTGGGCTTCACATCGGCCTGGACAGCAGAAGCTTATGGCAGCGACGCGCTGACACCGTTGGCCTGGTGGGGGGCGCACACGGAGACCATCCGTCTCGGCACCGGCATCGTGCAGATGAGCGCCCGCACGCCAGCGGCCACAGCGATGGCTGCGATGACGATGGATCACTTGTCGGACGGCCGTTTCATTCTTGGCCTCGGTGCCAGCGGCCCGCAGGTGGTGGAGGGCTGGTATGGCCAGCCCTATCCAAAGCCGTTGGCGCGCACTCGCGAGTACGTGCAGATCGTGCGCGACATCGTTCGCCGCGAGGCACCGGTGGACTTCCACGGCGAGTTCTACGACATGCCACTCAAGTCGGGTACCGGCTTGGGAAAGCCGTTGAAGAGCACCATCCATCCGCGGCGCAAGGAGATTCCGATCTTCCTCGGCGCTGAGGGGCCCAAGAACGTGGCACTGGCTGCCGAGATTTGCGATGGCTGGCTACCGCTGTTCTTCAGCCCGAAGGAGAACGACTTCTACCAGAAGTGTCTGGACGATGGGTTCGCCGCGTCGGGCGATAGCACCAAGAAGGACCACTTCGAGGTCGCCAGCACGGTGTTCATCATTCCCGGCGACGATGCTGAAAAGTGCGCCGACTTCGTTCGCCCATTCCTCGCTCTCTACGCGGGCGGTATGGGTGCTCGCGGCGCCAACTTCCACTTTGAGGTCTTTGCCCGCATGGGCTACGAAGACGTTGCGCTCAACGTGCAAGAGCTATACCTGCAGGGCAAGAAGCAGGAGGCGGCCGCCTCGATTCCGTTGGCAATGGTGGAAGATGTCGCGCTCGTTGGCCCGCCCGACAAGATTCGAGCAGAGCTGGAACAGTGGCGCGAAACCTGCCTCACCACCTTCCTCGTCGGTGGGCCAAAGGAAATGTTGCCGCTCTACGCCGACCTGATACACGGGTGACCCAACGGGTCGCAGGTGGTGCTGCCCGGTCAGGCGCGCTGTGCTAGCGCTTTCGACGAAGTCGTTCCACGTACGCCTGCGCGCTCGCCCGGCCCTCTTCGTCGCGAAGACCGGCGTACAGGCCATCGGCATCGGCCCAACTGCGGCCGGTACCGACCATGCTCTCGGTGACAGCATTGACGTGCGCCTTTGTCTCCAATAACGCCAGCTTCGGCTTGGCCATCAGCACGGTGGTCAGAGCGTCCACCTCGGCATCAAGCACGTCATCGGCCACCACACGATTGAGAAAGCCAGCTGCGCGGGCTTCGTCGGCATCGAATGGGCGGCACGTCATCACCAGTTCCTTTGTCAGGGCCGGGCCGATCTCGCGAACCAGGCGCGGGATGCCACCCCACGCCAACGGGATGCCAAGGTCGACCTCGGGGATTGAGAACCTGGCAGTGCTCGCCGCGATTCGTAGGTCGCAGCCGGCGGCCACAATGAGGCCGCCACCGATGCACCAACCCTGGATGCGGGCGATGGTCACCGCTCGCATCTCATCGAGCGCACGGCCCATCCGCCAACCCGCTTGACGGTCCTCCATCGGAGCGGCGGTGGAGAACGCCGAGAGGTCTGCGCCGGCGGAAAACGAGCGACCGGCGCCGCTGACAACCACCACTTTCAGGTCGTGATGCTCATCGAACCAGCGTGCCGCCAGCTCGATCTCGTGCAGCGTGTGACTGCTGAGTGGGTTGAGCTTGTTCGGGCGGTTCAGCGTCAATGCGCCTCTGGCTCCGGAGGGGGTGGAGGTGACGGTGGCAATGACGGTGTCGAAGTCGGCTGTCTCCATGGGGTGTCTGCCAGTCAGTCGCAGCAGCTGTCGCGCCAGCCGCACGAGCGGCATTTGAAATGTGCGTGCTCGGCATGCAGTGAGCCGCCGCACAACGGGCACTCCGGATAGGTGCCGAAGCGAACACAGCGATCGGAACCGTCGGGAAGCGGTACCGGTCCGCGAAGAACGACCGGGCTGCGAGGAACGACCGGGCTGCAGTGAACGACCAGGCTGCGGGGAACGACAGCGTTGGCTGGAGCGACCGGTGGACCGGCGAGATCTGGCTGCATTCGCCCAGTGTGACACCGGGCACTCGGGGATCGGTGGATCAGGCCCGTCATCAAGGGACCAGCCCTTCTAGTCTTGACCCACCGGTCAAGATGACAACCACTGCTCCTGTTCCCCTCTCCCACGGGCATCGCCCAGGGAGCGCACGCGCCGCTCTCGCGTACCCCGACTTCCGGCGTATGTGGACTGCGTCGTTCTCCTCCAGCGTTGGTACGTGGATGCAAAACGTGGTGCTGCCGCTGTATGTGTACGACCGCACCAACAGCGCCTCGATGGTCAGCCTGATGGTGTTTGCTCAGCTGGGGCCACTGCTGTTTCTCTCCATCCCTGCTGGCGTCATCGCTGATCGCTTCGACCGACGCAAATGGCTGATCGCCATGCAGTTGTTGCAACTCGCCTTCTCCGCCCTGCTGGCGCCGCTGGCCGCCGCCGACGCCCCCATCTGGTCGATCTTTCTAGTGTCGCTCGGTGTCGGAATGGGCAACGCGCTCAACGCTCCGGCGTGGTCTGCCATGCTGCCCACACTGGTCAGTCGCGAAGATCTACCCGGCTCAGTCTCGTTGAACTCGGCCATGATCAACGGCTCGCGAGTCGTCGGGCCAATCATCGTCGCCATCCTGCGCTCAGCTGGCGTCTCGATCTCGCAGATCTTCCTCATCAACGCGGTCACCTACCTGTTCGTGGTGGGCGCGCTGTTGCGCACGAAGGTGCCGGCGCCGTCGACGGTCGTCCACGCTGCCGGATGGCGGCAACTCACGGCTGGCGTGCAGATAGCGCGGGCCAACAAACCGGTTTGGCGACTGTTGGGCAGCCTGTTCACGTTCTCACTGCTCTCGTTGCCGTATGTGGGTCTCTTTGCCGCCGTGGTGCGACTCAACTTCGGCGTTGCGAAGGGCTCGACGACGTATGAGTGGCTCTACGCGACGTGGGGGTTCGGCGCCTGCTTCGGCGGCCTTGCCATCGGCACCGTGTTCGTCGGCCGCGACATCCGCACAGTCATTCGAATCGGGTTCCTCGGTTTCGCAATTGCGCTCTCGGCGTTCGCTGCGGTTCGAAATCCGATGGGAGCGTTCATCGTCGCGCCGATTCTCGGTTTCGCGTACTTCGCAACCACCACGTCGATGAACACGGTGCTGCAGAGCCGGCTGGCGGACAACGAGCGCGGCCGCGTGATGTCGCTGTGGTTCATGGCGTTCGGTGGCACAGTCCCGCTGGGCAACCTCTTGTTCGCGCCGGTGATCGACGCAATCGGCGCCCGCTGGGTGCTGTCCGGGGGTGCGCTCTGGGCACTGTTCCTGGCGTGGTGGTGCGACATCGCACGCATCGATCGGTCAGCCGAGGAGGGCAGCCGCAATCCGCTCAAGCCGGACCACACGGCTAGCTTTGACGAGCACGGCATCTCCGCTGGCGAGTAGACCAAGGGCGGCCAGCGGGTCGATGGTTGGCGCCACGCCGTACAGTTCTGTGCCGTACGCGATCAGCTCGATGTCATGGTCAGCTGCGTAGGTCGCAATCGCCAGGTGCTCGGCTTCGCTGTCGGAAATCTCGGCCATCAGGCCGACGACAGCGACCCTTCGAGTCGCGGTGAGGTCGGCCAGAGCATCGAGCGCCGCGCGCATGCTAGTGGGGTTGGCGTTGTAGCTGTCGTTGAGGACGATGGCCCCGTTGGCGGTGCGCTGCACATCCATACGCATCGCTGTCAGGCCAACGTCGCTGAGTAGGGCCGCACCCTGTGCAAGATCGCCGCCGACTGCCCCGACGCACGCGAGCGCGGCCGCCGCGTTGTTGGCCATGTGGCGGCCGGTGATCGGCAGGCGAACGTCGCACGCACCCCACGGCGTATCGAGGTGGAAGCCGGCGCGGGCGAGATCGTCGAGTTGCAGATTGCTGACACGGACATCGGCGTCGTCGGCCTCGCCGTACAGCAGGACGCGGCCGGCGCAGACCGCGCTCATCGCTCGCACTCGGGCGTCATCCGCGTTGAGGATTGCGACACCGTCGCTGGGCAGCGCTTCAACCAGCTCAGCCTTCGCGCGCGCGACGCCCTCGATGCCACCGACACGGTCGCTGTGCGCCTCGGCGACCCGCGTGACCACACCGATCGTCGGGCGTGCGATGCCACAGAGCTGTGCGATCTCGCCGAAGCCGCGCATACCCATCTCGAGCATCAGCACCTCGGTGCCGTCCGGCGTGTTCAGCAGGGTCGTCGGCAACCCCTGCTCATTGTTGAAACTGCGCTCGTTCGCCCAGGTCTGACGGCTGGCACCGAGCGCCGCCCACGCCAGATCCTTGGTGGAGGTCTTGCCGACGGAACCGGTGACACCAATCACTGGGCCGTCGAATGTTCCACGCTGTGCAGCAGCCAGTGCCATCAGGGCCCGCAACGTGTCGGGCACCTCGATTGCCGTACCGCCCGCTGCCGGAACGGACGTCAGATACGCGACAGCGCCGCGGGCGAGTGCACCCGCAATGAACTCGTGGCCGTCGCGCTCTGCGATCAACGGCACGAACAGCTGACCCGGTTGCACGCTGCGCGAGTCGAACGACACGCCGTCGATCTCCACGTCTGGTCCCACCAGGCGGCCGCCCGTGGCTTCGGCGACGGAATGTGCTCTGAATCGCATCGCTGCACACGGTACCGTCGTGCGGCATGGCCGCCGAAGCATCGAGTGAACCCGACGATCGCATCAACCTGATCGTCATCTTCGGCGGGCAGTCCGCAGAGCACGATGTCAGCTGCACCACCGCCGCTCACGTGCTGCGCGCAGCAGACCCGGCGAAGTACCGCATCACTCCGGTCGGCATTGCGCGTGACGGTCGCTGGGCCATCGCTACCGAGGCTCGGTTGGCATTGGCCGCAGGGCCCGACGCATTGCCCGGTCGTCTTGTTGCCGATGGCGAGGTCATTGAGCCCACTGTTGCCGTGACACCCTCGGGTGCCGGACGCACCGTCGTCGTTCCGTTGCTGCACGGGCCTCTGGGCGAGGACGGCACGGTTCAGGGAATGCTGGAACTCGCTGGTCTGCCATACGTCGGTAGCGGTGTGCTCGGGTCCGCTGTCGCGATGGACAAGGCGATGGCCAAGCAGGTCACCACCGTGCACGGCATCCCCCAGGCGCGCTACCTGGCGCTTCGAGCGAATGAACTCACGCCCTCGTCGCCCGCGTTGATCGCCGACGAGCTTGGACTGCCGGTCTTCGTCAAGCCCGCGAACATGGGCTCGTCAGTCGGCGTGACGAAGGCGAAGACAGTCGAGGCACTGCGCGATGCCATCGAGATCGCGTTGTCGTACGACGAATGGATCGTTGTCGAGGAAGCAATCGTCGGTCGCGAGATCGAGGTGGCTGTTCTTGGCAACCTCAACCCGCGTGCCAGCGTGCCGGGCGAGATCGTGCCCGGCGCCGAGTTCTACGACTACGCCGACAAGTACGTGGAGGACGGCTCGCAGTCCATCATCCCTGCGCCACTGACTCCCGAGCAGACTGCAGAGGTGCAGGCATTGGCCCTGAAGTCGTTTGCCGCGCTGCGCTGCGAAGGCTTGTCCCGAGTCGACTTCTTCTTCGAGGAGGGAGGCCGCGGCTTCCTGCTCAACGAGATCAACACGATGCCGGGCTTCACACCCATCTCGATGTACCCCAAACTGTGGATTGCCAGCGGCCTCAGCTACCGAGAACTGATCGACGAACTCGTCCAACTCGCGTTGGAACGCCACACCCGCCAACGCCGCAACACCGCCCGTTGAAGAGTTCGGACCCGAACTTTGAATTCAACGGTCCGTACGTATCTTTCCGTGAATTCACTGTTCGCCGCCGAACGAACGATGGCGGCCCAGTATTGTTCGCACATGACCGCCGTTGACACTGCTGCCTTGGCTTCTCCCGGTTTTGATGCGGGCCGCGCGATTCGTGACCTACGCGAGTTGGCGAAGCGCACGGGCGGGCCGGCGGGTGCACGACGTTTGTGTTGGACGCCCGAATGGACCGAGGCGCGCGCGATGTTCCGCGAAGAACTGTCCACGCTGCCGGTCGAAGTCGAGCAAGACGAGGCGGGCAACCTGTGGGCGTACTTCAAGGGCGCGACGGCCGAGACGGTGGTCATCGGGTCGCACCTCGATTCGGTGCCCGCTGGCGGTTGGCTGGACGGGGCGCTGGGTGTGCTTGGCGGTCTAGAAGTACTGCGTTCACTCGTGGCCGCGCCGACGCTGCCGAAGCGATCACTTGCACTCGTTGATTGGGCCGACGAGGAGGGTGCTCGCTTCAGCCGCAGCCTGTTCGGCTCGGCCGCCGTGGTCGGCACGCTGGACTTGGACATTCTGCGTGAGCTGAAAGACAAGTGGGGCAACTCGCTGCCCGATGTCGTTGCCGAACACGGTGTGCTGCTGGACGTAATGGAGGGCGCTCAGGCCCGACTCGAGAACGTTGTTGCATACCTGGAGCTGCACATCGAGCAGGGGCCGGTGTTGGAGCAGGAGGGCTTGGGTATCGGCATCGTCACCGGCACGGTCGGCATCGAGCGCGAGCGTCTGATCTTCAGTGGGCAGGCAGCGCACGCGGGCACGATGCCGATGGGCATGCGCCGCGATTCTCTGCGGGCGATGAGCCGATTCGCTCTGGAGTTGGCTGAGATCGGCAAGCGACACGATGGCGTCACCACCGTCGGCAGCGTGTCGGCGTGGCCCGGTGTCGTGACCGCCGTCCCCGGCACCACGACGTGCACGATGGACATGCGCCACATCGACGCCGACGCATTGGCCGCGATGTTCAGCGAGATGAAAGCCGCCGCCACCGCAGCCGCAGAGGCCGAAGGGTGCACCGTCGAGTTGGAGCACATCTTCCGCATCCCACCGATGATCTTCGACCCCACTCTGGTCGACAGCGTTCGCCGCGCGGTGAAGGCGGTCGAGGGCCACGAGTTCCAGCTGCCCAGTGGCGCCCTGCACGACGCGTCAGAGATGGCCCGAGCAGTGCCTACGGCGATGGTCTTCACCTCGTCGATCGCCGGGCTCTCACACACGAAGGAAGAGGACACTTCCGACGAGCACCTGACGATGGGCATCACCGCCTTCCACATGGCCGTGATGGAAGCGTTGAACCCCTCTCGCTCAACGGCACCTTGAGTTCGTTCGAGTTCACGGCGCCGCTGTGGCTGTGGAGCGGCGGCAGCGGCACCTCATGGCACTTTCTCACCTTGCCGTTCGACCTCACTGACGAGATCGACGAGCTCTGCGCCGAGACCAAGAAGGGCTTCGGCTCCGTACGGGTGACGGCCACTATCGGCCACACCTCGTTCACCACCTCGATCTTCCCGTCGAAAGAGCAGGAGTCATTCATCCTCCCAGTGAAGGCCCAGGTCCGCAAAGCCGAAGCCCTGGCCGCCGGCACCGCGTGCTCCGTCACCCTCGAACTCGTCGACCTGCCCTCAGCGCTAGGGCGCAAGGGCTGCTCTGAGGAAGGCGAGTAACTCGGTGCGAAGGCGGCGAAGTTCGGCGGTGGTTGGGGCCCAGCCGACGCTTCGCAACACCTCGGGCTCAGTGGCGATACCGGTCACCGTCGCGTAGCAAAGGGCCGCGACCAACCGCGGGTCGCCCTGGCGCAGGCGGCCGCGGTCCATTTCCTTTTGCAGGTACACGACGGCTCGATCGACAAGCGGGCTCAGTTCGGCGTGAAAGCGTTCACCAACTGCGGGCGAGATACGGCTGACCTCGCGAATCAGTCCAAGCAGCGATGGCCGGCGTACGGCGGGGCGGAACACCGCGCGGACGACCGCCTCGATGCGGTCCAGGGGGTCGTCAGAGCTGGCGCGGATTGCCGCCTCGATCGCGACGGTCAACTGCAACGCCGCCTGCACCAACACGGCCTGGACCAAGTCGTCCTTCGAGGGGAACCAATAGAGCAGTGTTTGCTTCGCGACCCCCACCTCGGCAGCGATCACATCGAGCGAGACCGAGTCCACGCCACGTACGCCAAACAGGTCGGTGGCAGCGTCCAAAATGCGTTCGCGAGTCGGTGTCTTGGCTGTCATTGATGCCTTTTGTAGACGCGGTGGTTTACGTACTCTCTACCATATGGTAGACAGTGACCGCCATGATTGCTGAACAGCTCGACAACAAGCGCATCGCCATCACCGGCAGCACCGGCTTCGTGGGCACCGCGCTGGTCGAACGGCTGCTGCGCAGCGTTCCTGGCTGCACGCTGATCCTGCTGATTCGCCCCAGCAAGCGCCACGATCCCACGGAACGCGCCCGCCGCGAGATTTTCAAGAACAACGCCTTCGATCGGCTGAAGGCCGAGTTGAAGGACGCAAGCATCGAGACGTTTGACGAGATGGTTGCCCGTCGCGTCGTCGCCATTGGCGGCGACGTCAGCGCCGACGGCCTCGGCCTCACGGAAGCCGACCAGGCCATCTTCGCCAGCTGCGACACCATCATTCACTCCGCCGCAGCCGTGTCGTTCGACAGCCCGCTGGACAGCGCCGTCGAGATCAACCTGATGGGCCCGGTGCGCATTGCGGCCACCTGCCAGGCGCTCGACATCACGCCACACATGGTGGGCGTCAGTACCTGTTATGTCGCCGGCAACCGCCGCGGCAATGCACCCGAGGCACTGGTCAGCGAAGGTCACTGGGACATCGGGCTGAGCTGGAAGAAGGAAGTCGCCGCCAGCCGTCGCCTGCGTGGCGACATCGAAGCGCAGAGCCGCGCCAGCGAGAAGTTGACCCACTTCCGCGCGGAGGCCCGCAAGGAACTCGGCGCTGCTGGCGGCCCCGCCCTTGCGTCGAAGACCGAGAGTCTCCGCGAGGCGTGGGTGAAGGCACAGCTGGTGGAAGCTGGTCGCTCGCGTGCGGCAAGCGTCGGCTGGCCCGACGCATATGCGTACACGAAGGCACTCGGCGAGCAGGCGCTCACCGAAACGAAAGGCAATGTGCCCGTCAGCATCGTGCGGCCCAGCATCATCGAGTCCGCGCTGGCCGAGCCGTTCCCCGGCTGGATCCGCGGCTTCCGTATGGCCGAGCCGGTCATCCTCAGTTACGCCCGCGGCCTGCTCAAGGAGTTCCCCGGCGTCCCCGAAGGCACGGTCGACGTCATCCCTGTGGACATCGTCGTTGCGGCCATCATCACGGTCGCCTCGGCCGGGCCCGAACGAGCGGCGCCCATCACGCAGGTGGCCAGCGGTGGCGTCAACCCGCTGAAGTACAAGCTGCTGGTCGACAACGTGCGCGCCTGGTTCACCGAGCACCCGTTGTACGACGCCGAAGGCCAGCCGATCTTGGTGCCAGAGTGGCAGTTCCCGGCTCGCGGTCGCGTCAAGGAACAGCTAGAGCGTGCGCGCAGCGTGATCGGTAAGACCGAACGCGTGCTGCAGGCACTCCCCCTGCGCGGCAAGCAAGCCGCCTGGGCCGCGAACCTGGAAGAGAAGAAGAACGAGATCGACCGGGCGTACGAGTACGTGCAGCTGTACGGCCTCTACACCGAATGCGAAGCGATCTACCAGGTCGACAA
>JAYVVY010000026.1:0-5628 GCA_043786575.1 Ilumatobacteraceae bacterium | reverse complement strand
GCGGGGTTGGCCCAGTTGAGATCCCACTGGTACTCGTTGAAGGTGGTCCACACCCACTCGTTGCGATCGGGCAACCAGCTGAAGTTCCCCGGGGCGAACGTGGGGAAGACCTCCAACAGGGTGCGTTCGTAGCGGTCGGGCACCGTGCGATCGGGGAAGAAGAGGTAGTGGTCGCGATAGGCGGGGTCGCCCGCTCGGGCGGCTAGCGCCCACGGGTGCTCGGCAGCAGTGTGGTTCACCACCAGGTCGATGCACACGTTCATCGCGCAATCGTGCAGGGACCGTGCCAGCGCAGCCAGGTCTGCCATCGTGCCCAGACGCGGATCGATCTCGTCGTACGCGGCAACCGCATAGCCGCCGTCGTTCGCGCCGTCGCGCGGCCGCAGCAACGGCATCAGGTGGAGATAGGTCACGCCCAGTTCGGCGAGGTAGGGCAGGCGCTCGGCAACGCCGGAGAGCGTGCCGGCAAACAGGTCGGTATAGCAGACGTACCCAATCTGGTCGGGTGCCTGGAACCAGCAGGGGTCGGCCTCACGGGCGAGGTCGCGGGCGAACAGTAGAGCCGGGCGAGTGGCGACGTGCGCCGATACCAACGCGCGCAACGACGCGACCAGCGGCGCCGCACCGGCCGGATACAGCTGGGCCACCCCGTGCTCGACAGTGGCCCAATGGCGGTGCAGGCGCGCAGCCAGGATCGCCTCTCGCACGGCCCGCTGCGGCTCGTCGAGTTCAGCGCCCCCGTGCCACACCACGCAGTCGAGTGTATTGTCTGCAATGTGCAAGCGCTTACACACTCCGACCAACCCGCCGAGCCGGCGAAAGGCGACACCGTCGGGCCGCGGCTGTCGGGGCCCGAGTGGTGGCGCGGAGCCGTTGGCTACGAGGTGTACGTGCGAAGTTTTCAAGACACCGACGGCAATGGCGTCGGCGATCTTGCGGGCGTTACCAAGCGGTTGCCCTACCTTGCGGCGCTCGGCATCGACGTCGTGTGGCTCACCCCTTTCTTTGCCAGCCCTGGGTTCGACCACGGATATGACGTCGCCGATTATCTTGCCATCGACCCGATGCTGGGCACGCTGGACGACTGGGAGCAGTTATCGCTGACTGCCAAGCAACTCGGCCTGCGGCTGTTCGTCGATATCGTCCCCAATCACACCTCCAGTCATCACGAGTGGTTCCGACAGGCTGTCGCTGATCCCACCGGCCCCTTCCGGGATTACTACGTCTGGGCCGACCCTGCGCCGGGCGGTGGGCCGCCCAACAATTGGGTCAGTCATTTCGGCGGCCCAGCCTGGAGCTTCGACCCGGGCGGGTCAGGCCAGTACTACTGCCATCTCTTTCTGCCCGAGCAGCCCGACCTCAACTGGGCCAACCCAAAGGTGATGGAAGAGTTCTCCATCATCCTGCGCACCTGGTGCCAGCGCGGCGCCGATGGGTTTCGAATCGACGTCGCACATGGTCTGACGAAGGACCCATTGCTGCGGAGCAACCCGCAGCTGCGCGAGGTACACGAGGGAATGCACCCGATGGATGTGTTCGCATCGTTCAAACACATCTACGACCTTCACCGCCACGAGACCGCTGCACTCTTTCGGCAGTGGCGTGATGCGGTTGCGGATCTGGGCGCCGTACTTGTCGGCGAAATGGACACGCGCGATGTTGATCGTTTCTCGGAGTATGTGAAGGACCAGAACGCACTGCACGCGGCGTTCGTGTTGCAGGTCGGCCTCAGCGATTGGGAGCCGGAGACCACCATTACGACGATGCTGGAATACCAGGCGAAGTCGAACGGTGGTGCCGCCTGGGAGGTCTCCAACCACGACCAGGCGCGTGCCGTCTCACGCTACGGAGGCGGCGAAACGGGACTGCGTCGAACGCTCGCGCTGACCACGCTGATGGGCGCGTTCGACGGCATGCTCTTCGTCTATCAGGGCGAAGAACTGGGACTACCCGACGCGGAAGTCGTGGGGCATACCGAAGACCCGATGAGCTCTCGAAATGGCGAGGGCATGTGGAGCCGCGACGTCGCTCGCGGGCCAATGCCGTGGAGCACCGACCAGGACAAGGGCTTCACCTCAGCACCGACGGCATGGCTGCATACCGTGCCATTGGCGGCCGAGTTCACCGCCGACTTTCAGACTGATTCGCCACATTCCACCTGGCAGCGGTATCGGGAGCTGGTCGGACTGCGCAAGCAGCACCCCCCGCTGTGGCAGTCGCCGTTCGAGCTGATTGAGCAAGGCAGCGGGCACATCGCCATCGCTCGCGGCGATCTGCGCGTCGTGGGCAACCTGTCCAACACAGCGATCGCTGCCCCTTTGCTCAACGGTGCCGAGATCATCTTCCAGTCCGCCGACAACGCCGTGTCGGTCGTCGACGGCGTGACGACTGTGGCGGGCGAGTCCACCGTCGTTGCTCGTCTCGCGGCCCACTAGCCCGCCCTCCGCCATGGGGGACGACGCCCGCACCGCACCCGGTCGGGCGACGATCGACGACGTCGCTCGCGAGGCGGGTGTCTCCACCGCCACCGTCAGCAGAGCACTGCGCAACCACCCCTACGTGGCGGAGTCCACCCGCCGCAAGGTGCTGCAAGCCGCCGACCGCCTGCTCTACGTGGCGAACTCCAACGCCGCACGGCTGGCCTCCGGCCAGACCCGCACAGTTGGTCTGCTGGCTCCCCTGCTCACGAGCTGGTACACCAGTGAGGTTGTGGCAGGCGTAGAGGAGGTGTTCGCACATGCCGGGTACGACCTACTGATCGGCACCGCCAACCCACTCGCCCGCGACAAGCTCTTCCGCGGCGACGCTCGTTTCCAGCAGCGCATCGACGGCGTTATCCTCGTCGACGTTTTCTGCTCAGAGGAGCGCGCCCGACAGCTGGCCACGCTCGACACGCCGGCCATCGTGCTGGGCGAGCGCCTTGAGTCGGTCACCTCCGTGTCGGTCGACAACGCTCGCGGCGCCCGCATGGCTGCGCTGCACCTGATCGACCTAGGACATCGCCGCATCGGGCTCGTCGGCGGCCAGGCCCACCTCGATGTCGTGCACAACGTGCCCACGGAACGGGCCACCGGGTTCACAGCTGCGCTGGAAGCTGCCGGACTGTGCCTCCCCCAGCAGTTCTTCGAGGACGGCGGCTTCACCATCGAGGGCGGCCGACGTGCCATGCACGGGTTGATGAGCCGCACGACACCACCAACCGCCGTGTGGCTGATGTCCGACGAGATGGCATTCGGCGCGCTGCAAGCGCTTCGCGAGCTGCAGCTGGTCGCAGGGCGCGACGTGTCGGTGATCGGCTTCGACGACCACCCGGCCTCGAACGCTTTCGGCCTCACCACGATTCGTCAACCTGTGCGCGACATCGGCCGGTTGGGCGCACGCCTGATGCTGGATCAGCTGACGGGTTCCAGCGGCGTCATGCACTACCCGATCGATCTCAACCTGGTGGAGCGCATCACCTGTGGCCCTGCGACCAGCTGATGCTCCGCGCGAACTCGGCTGACATTCCGTCAACGCTGGCCCGATCGCGTCGAGGAGGCGTCGGGCTGAGCCAGGGGCTAACCCTTGACTGCGCCGGCCAGCAGACCGCGGACGAAGTAGCGCTGGAGGGCGAAGAAGACTGCGATCGGCAACACCATCGAGACCATGCCGGCCGCAGTGAGCAGGTGCCAGGCGTTGCCCCGCTCACCCGCGACTTGGGCGAGCTTCATGGTGACAGGGGCGTTGTTCCGCCCGGCGAAGATCAATGCGATCAGATAGTCGTTCCAGATCCACATGAACTGGAAGATCGCCAGCGATGCAATCGCCGGTACCGACAGGGGCACGACCAGCCGGACGAACGTGGTCGCATGGCCGGCGCCATCGACGCGCGCCGCTTCGATCAGTTCCTTGGGCAGCGCCGACACGAAGTTCTTCAGGATGAAGATGCAGAACGGCAGACCGAACGCGGTATGTGCGATCCACACGCCGATCACGCTGCCGTTGAGGTTGAGGTCGGGGAAGATCCTCACCGAGCCGATATGAGCGCCGTTGGTGAAGAGCTGCAGCATCGGGACGAGGGCCATCTGCAGGGGCACCATCAGCAGTGCGACCACGGCAACGAACAGCCAATCACGTCCCTTGAACTTCATCCACGAGAAGGCGTAGGCGGCGAGCAGCGCAATGCCGACCGAGAGCAGCACCGAGGGGATCGTGATGCGAAACGAGTTGATGAAGAACTTCATCAGGTTGTCGTCGCCCGGAGCCGAGGAGAGCACCCGTTGATAGTTCTTCAGGGTGAAGCTTGGGTCCGTGAACCAGGTCCACCAGCCAGACGTCTTGACGTCGACCTCGCTCCGGAACGACGACACCAGAATGCCGAACGTCGGCAAGGTCCACAAGAACATCAACGCGTAGACGATGATACGTCCGGGCCGACTGCTGAGCGTGGCGCTGGTCGATCGTCCGATCGGCTCTCGGAACTTGCGCTTCTTGGTCGGCAATGGTGTCGCCGCGGTGGCCATGTCTCGTGAGATCGCGCTCATGCGCCCATCATCTCCTGTGCTCGCTTCTGGGCCTGCCGGTTCAACGCCACGACGGGCACGACCAAGAGGAAGATGATCACTGCCAGCGCTGATCCGAGACCACCCCTGCCCTGGACGAACTTGGTGACGTAGAACTCGTTGGCGATCGTGCTGGTGCCAAAGCGACCACCGGTGGTGGCCGCCACGATGTCGAACGCCTTGAGGGCGGCGATCGTGGTGGTGGTGGCGACCGTGACGATCGTCGAGCGGATGTAGGGGAGCGTGACCTTGTAGAACGCTTGCCGATCGGTAGCGCCGTCGACCTTGGCTGCCTCGATCAGCGATTCGGGAACGCCCTTGATCGCCGCCGAGAAGATCACCGTCGCGAACCCCGCCGACGCCCAGATGAAGATGATGATCAAGAGAAACGTGTTGAAGCCGGGCGCCGACGACGGAGGGTTCAGCGCGCCGAAGCCGCGCTCGAGGAGCCACAGTCGATCGCCATCGCCGCCCATACTGGCCGGGAGGCCGGGGATGCCGTTGGTGATGCGATTGAGCAATCCGAGTTTGAACGGAGGACCCGAGTACACGAAACCCCAGATGACGCCCGCGCCGACCAACGAGATCGCACCGGGAATGAAAATCGCCGATTTGGCCGCTTTCTCGCCGCGCATGCCGTCGGCGAAACGGGCCACGGCAAGCCCGACGACGAGCGTGAAGGTGACTCCGATGGACACCCACGCCATGCTGTTGTAGACGGTGAGTCGTGTCCCCTCTGTAGTGAACACCGACTTGAAGTTGCTCAGCCCGACGAACTTGTCGCCATTGTCATCGAGCAGGCTGAGGTAGATCGTCCGGATCGCTGGGATGAGCAGGCCGATGATCATCGCCACCACCGCGGGCAACACGAAGATCCACGATCGTGTTCCCTCCTGCCACTTCTTGGGCAGCTTGCTCGCCAACCAGTACAGGCTGCCCAGAAACGCGAGCAACGAGCCGATCGCAATCGTCACCACGACGATCGCGCTGATCACGTCTTTCATCAGTCCCCCAGATCAGGTCTCTTCGCATCCGCTGAGCTCCCTGTGCCGAGAGTAGCAGAGGGGGCCGGGGCGTAGCCCCGGCC
>JAYVVY010000025.1:0-7368 GCA_043786575.1 Ilumatobacteraceae bacterium | reverse complement strand
CGAGTGGTTGATCTGGGGCGGCAGCGCAGGCACAGACGACTTCGCCGATGGCGTCGCCTACAACCCGCTGATCGACAGCTACCGGCCCCTAGCGAAGTCCCCACTGTCCGCTCGCCGAGTGCCGGGCGTGTGGACCGGCACCGAGATGATCCTGATGGCTGGGGCCAGCGGCGGCGACGCCACCGGCAATGGCGAGTTCGCACAGGCCGACGGCGCGGCCTACAACCCGGTGACCGACACCTGGCGGCTCACTAAGCCCGGCTTCGCGCATCCCGGTTTCGTGCCGGTGTGGACGGGCTCGTTGATCATCCAATTCGCCAAGGGTGGTGCGTTCTGGTACGACCCTGCCGCAGACGAGTGGAGCAGTGGCGACATGACGTTCGGCGAGGTCTCCCACGACGATCGGTCGCCGGTGTGGACGGGATCGCAGGTGGTCCTGCTCGGCAGCTACGACGGCACGACCGGCGGGGCCACTTTCACGCCGCCTTCGTGAAGCCGAAGGTGACGACGAAGCCTTTGTGGTCGCTGCCTGGCGCGTCGAGATCCGCAATCGCCAGAGGTGTCATGCCGTCTCCAAACAGCGCGTGATCGATGCGCACGAACGGTGGCGGCATGATTCCAGAATCCGTCGGCCAGCTCACGCCCCATCCATGCCCGAGTGCCTCTTGGCTGTCGCGTAGGCCCGTCGCCAGCAGCGCACGAAACGACGGGTGCCACCTTGAGCCGTTGAAGTCACCGAGGACGATGGTGGGCAGAGTCGAGTCGGCAGCGCGTTCGCCGATTGTGCGCAGTTGCCTGCTCCACCCGATCGCGTTGCGTGTGGGCGGGTACGGGTGCACAGCCAGTACGCGCACACTGTCGCCGTCGACGTCCAGCGCAAGATCAATGGTCGGCCGGTCATCCACCAGCACAAGGCCTCCCGCCTGGATGGGAAGCCGGCTCCACACTCCGATTGATTCTGAGCCGAGATCGGTCCGTTCGCTGCGGTACGGGTAGTCGCCGGGCGTCGTCGCCCTGACCATCGCGTCGTACAACGTTGTGTCGAGTTCGACCATCACCATCACGTCGGCGTCCGCTTCTAGCAGCGCCTGCGCCGCGTCCGCAGGAACGGGGTTGCTGTACAGCAGGTTCGCGTAGGCGATGGTGAGCTGGGGTGAATCGTCGGCGACCTTCGGTGCATCGGCGTGGAACATGATCGGGTAGCTCAGCACCAGCAGGGTGCCGAGTGGGACCAGCGCGGTCAGCGCCAGTAGGTGGCGACCAGAGACCGCAGCCGCGAGTGCTATCGGTAACGCCCACACCAAAACCCAGGGTGTCAGCGCTTGGAAGGCGGCGATCGCGCGGTGGCCTTCGATGCCGAACCATTGCGTCAGACACAGCCCAAGCATTGGGAGGAGCGCCACCCACGCGAGAGTTTCCAGGCTCACCAGCCGCGCAGGTCGATGGGCCACCTGTCCACCACCTCGTGCCCGCGAACTAGCCACGCTGTCTCGTGCATTGCCATCGTCGGGTCGATGTGCGCGGGCACCACTCGCACACGGTCGCCAACGGCTGCGACGCCAGCGTGTGGCACGAAGGTGATGTGTTCATCGCTGAGGAACCACACGTCGGCACCCTGTCCGTCAAAGGTCTCTAGCGATGGATTCCCATGGTCCATGCCCATCGCTTTCAGCCCGACGTCGGCCACCGCAAACTTGGGGCTCGCGGAGATGACCGTGCCGATCACGAAGCACGCCTGCACGAATGGGCTGCCGATGCCGCCGTAGTACGTGTCCACCAGCGCGTAGCTGCCGGCCTGGACCTCGGTCACCCGGTTGTGTAGGTGGTAGGTGCCGGTGCCGCCGGCGCTGATGATGTCGCCACCGACAGTCGCATGTGCGCTCAGCAGTCGATCGATTGCTTCGGCAACCTTGGCGCGCTGTACCTCGTGATCGTCCATCACCATCAGGTGGCCCTCGTAACCCATCACGCCGCGAACGTGCAGACCATTCGCTCGTGCAAGGTCGGCAATGCGTTCGGCGTCGGCTGGCATGCAGCCACAGCGGGGGAGACCGACGTTCACATCCACCAGCACGTTGCGCAGCCCGGCGCGTGCAGCAGCGTCGACCGTCTCGGAGGAGTCGACTGCGAGCGTGATCATTGCTGACTCTTGCGCAGCCGCCAGCAACGCCAGCCGTGCCGGGTCGAGTACTTCGTTCGCCAGCAGCAGATCGTCACCCAAGCCGGCGGCGACCATCCCGAGTACCTCTCGAGGGGTGGCGCAGGTGAACGTGGTGTGGCCGTGACCGCGTTGGGTAGCGGCGAGGGCGGTGCACTTGTGGGCCTTCACATGCGGCCGCAGCGCGCCACCCGGCCGGGCCGCCGCCATGGTCGCCAAGTTGGCGCCCAGCAAGTCGGCATCGATGACCAGCGCCGGAGTGGGGAGGTCGTGAACATTCATGGCTGTTGATCGTGGCACGACGGCGACGCAAACCCGACGCGGGACGCATGTCACACCCATGCCCAGCGCACACAGACGTTTCGGATGATTACGATACGGAACTGTTCCGTATCGAAAGGCAAGCCAATGAGTTCCGTAGCCCCCACTCACGAACCAGACCTGTTGGACCCAGCCGTCCACGCTCGTCGCTGGTTCACGCTGGCCACGTTGTGTCTCAGCTTGCTGATCATCGTGATGGACAACACCATCCTCAACGTCGCCATCCCTTCGTTAGTCAAAGAGCTGGGCGCCACCAACAGCGAACTGCAGTGGATTGTCGACGGCTACACCCTCGTCTTCGCCGGCCTGCTGCTCACCTCCGGCAGCCTCGGTGATCGCTTCGGCCGCAAGCGTGCGTTACGCGTTGGCATCGTGATCTTCGCCTTCGGCTCGATGCTGTCCGCGCTGGCCACCTCGCCGTCGAACCTGATTGCGACCCGCGCCCTGATGGGTATCGGTGGTGCGCTGATCATGCCGTCGACACTGTCGATCCTCACCAACGTCTTTCGCGACCCCAAGGAGCGCGGTCGCGCAATCGCGATTTGGGCCGGCTTCTCTGGTCTCGGCGTTGCTCTTGGCCCGGTCATTGGTGGCCTGTTACTGACGCATTTCTCGTGGAGCTCGGTGTTCTGGGTCAACCTGCCCATTGGCGCAATTGCATTGACCGCCGGCCACTACTTCGTTCCCGAGTCGAAGGACCCAACCGCCCCCCGGCTGGACCCGGTCGGCGCGGTGTTGTCCATCGTTGGTCTCGGTGCCCTGCTGTTCGGCATCATCGAAGGCCCGGGCAAGGGCTGGACCAGCCCGGAAGTGATGCTTGCCTTTGGCGTCGGCATCGTTGGCCTCACGTCGTTCATCCTGTGGGAGAAGCACACCGATCACCCGATGCTGGACATGAGCTTCTTCAAGAACCCGCGCTTCACCGCTGCCAACACCGCCGTGACGCTGACATTCTTCGCCCTCTTCGGTTCGCTGTTCTTGATGACGCAGTACTGGCAGCTGGTGCACGGCTACAGCCCGCTGCAGGCGGGCGTCCGGCTGATTCCGTACGCGACGACCATGATGATCACTGCGCCGCTGTCGGCAAGATTGGTCGAGCGGTTGGGCACCAAGCGAGTGGTCACGATGGGCCTCTCCATCATCTCGGTCGCCATGGTCGTGCTCTCGACGATTCAGACCGACTCCAGCTACCCGCGAGTCATCATCAACATGTGCTTCATGGCCTTCGGTATGGCGCTGACGATGGCGCCTGCTACAGAGAGCGTGATGGGTTCTTTGCCCCGCTCGAAGGCGGGCGTGGGCTCAGCCGTCAACGACACCACTCGTCAGATGGGCGGCGCCTTGGGCGTGGCCATCATCGGCAGCCTGGTGGCCAGCGTCTATGCCAGCGGTATCGACGATGTTGCCAGCGCATTCGGGCTCAATGGAGCGTCGCTGGATGAAGCTCGCGGCAGTCTGGGCGCAGCCCTGAAGGTGTCGGGTGGCCTGGGCTCCACGGGCGGCGAGTTCGCTCGCGCGGCCAAGGACTCATTCGTCGATGGTCTGTCGCAGGGCCTTCTGCTCGGTGCCGCGGTCGTCGCAGTCGCCGCCTTCGTGGCCTACCGATTCCTTCCTGCGGCCGCGCACGACGAGCTGGTGATCGTGGAAGACTCGCCTGCGAGCCTGATGCCAGTGGCAGGATCTTGAGATGACTTCCGAAGTTCGCCGTGGCCGCCCACGCAATGAAGCGTGCACCGGCGACATTCTGGAGGCGACGCTCCACCTCGTAGCCGAGGTCGGCATTGCCGGGCTGACGATGGATGCGGTCGCTGCACGTGCCGGTGTCGGCAAGGCCACCATCTATCGGCGGTGGACGTCGAAGGAAGCGCTGATGCTCGACGCATGGATGTCGTGCGTGCGCAAGCCCGCCGCACCAGACACCGGCACCCTACAGGGCGACCTGGAGGCACTGCTCGGCGGCATTGATTCGCCTCTGACGGATCACGAGCTGCAACGGGTGTTCCCGCAGATGATCGCGGCCGCCAAGGTCAATCCGGATATCACTGACGCGTACAGGGCGTACGTCGAGCAACGCCGCGCCCCGCTGCGCGCGGTGCTGCAACGTGCTGTCGAGCGCGGCGAAATCGACCCCAGCCACGACCTGGAAGTCGTTCACGACCTGCTCGTGGCGCCGCTGATCTATCGCTGGATGATCAGCGATGCGTCGATCGACGAGCCGGTGATTCGCCAGATCATCGCCACCGTCACCGCCGGTATCGCAGTGCGGTCGACCGTCTAAGTCAGCGGTTCTAGTCTCGACAGGATGAGTCGGTCGAGCTGCAGTTCGCTGGCCTTCTCTTGCGACGGCTGGTCGTGGACGGAGGCCCAGCCGCTGGTCTCGAACGGCTTACCCGCGGCGGCTTCGATGGCCGCGGACAAATAGGTGGCAGCCTTCGGGCTGCTGAGGCGCACGTTGACACCGTCGGCGAAGCGACCAGCGACGATGGCGAGCTCCAGGGAGTTGACGCCGACGATGATCGGCATCGGTTCGATGGTGCGCAACACGGCAATCTGATCGACGACGGCCTGATGACGAGCGGCCATATCAGGGAGAAGCGGGATGCCTCGGTCGTGATGTTCCTTCGCCCACGGTGACGCCGGCGGGGCACCGGCGCCCAGGCCCATGCGGAGTCGGCCACCGCTGATGCGCTGCACACTGCTGGCGGCCGCGGCAGTGACCGCTGGGTGACGGTTGGCGACGTTGACCACCAGTGCGCCGAGGTTGATGGTGGTGGTCGCAACCGAGAGCGCGCCGAGCAGGGTGAAACACTCGAGAAGGTCGCGATCGCCGCCGAGCACCACCCCGTCGAAATGATCCAGCACCCAGGTGGTGTCGTAACCATCGTCTTCCGCCTGGAGCACCCCATCACGCAGCGCCGCCCAATCGTTGTGAGCAGAACTCAACTGCAAGTCCAGCAACATCAGCAGCGCCGAGCAAGGTCAGTCACACCCGGAGCATACGAGCGCCTCAGCGAGGCGCCCCGCCGTCGGGCAACCTGTCGCGTCCGTGACCGCCATTCTTGGTGGTCAGACCCATGACAGGTTGACAAGAACGCGAGACAATTTGCGAGTGGCTACGGCATGTCCGAAGCGGAGCGGGCCAGGTTGCCCATCGCGGCGGCACGGCCGACCAGTCTTGGTGCGGGCGGAGGGACTTGAACCCACACTCCTTGCGGAACGGGCTTCTAAGGCCCGCGCGTCTGCCTGTTTCGCCACGCCCGCGGCGATACGGCACAGCCTACTGGCATGTTCTCAGTGACTGAGGTTCACGAATTGGCAGCGGGTGCCGGGGGCCTTGTGTAGTCGAGTATCGAGCGTGAGCAGCGGGACTTCGAACAGCTCGGCGAGAGCGATGTAGGAGGCGTCGTAGGTGGAGATCTTGTGCCGTAACTCCCACACGCGACTGGCGAGCTCGGCAAACTCGAATGTTTAGACGTGCAGCAGCGCTGCGTCGTGCAGCGAACGGACCGCCAGTTGGGGAGTAATGACGTTGCCGGCGGCAAGCCGACGGAGCGCGCTGGCCACCTCGTAGGGCAGCAGCGACGGGTATGCGACCTCGTGCTCCAGCAGCATCGAGCCGACCTGCGCGCCGACCGGGCCGCTGTCGACGAGCAGCGCGACCGCGGCGCTGGCATCGAGAACGATCATCGGCGATCGGCGTCGCGTGCCGCAAGAATTTCGTCTGAATAAGATTTGGGGATGGCCTTCACTGGGTTTCCTGACGAGGCGTTTGACTTTTACGAGCGGCTTACGGCTGATAACTCGCGGCCGTTCTGGCAGGCCAACAAGGCTGTGTACGAGGCGGCCGTCCGCGGGCCGATGGCGGAACTGACCGAGGCGCTGGGCGAGTACGGGCCGTTTCAGATCTTTCGGCCCTATCGCGACGTGCGTTTCGCCAAGGACAAAACGCCTTACAAGGAGAACATCGCTGCCTTCAGCGAGAGCGAGGGCGGAACGGGTCAGTACGTCCAGCTCGGCGCCGGCGGCATGCTCACCGGGTGCGGCTATTACTCCATGGCGTCGGATCAACTGGAGCGCTTTCGGGCGGCAATCGACGCCGATGCGACCGGCAGCGACCTCTCCCGACGCTGCGCTGCGCTCGAACGCAAGGGCATGCGTCTGGGCGCTATGAGCGAGCTGAAGACGGCGCCGCGTGGCTTCCCGAAGGACCACCTGCGCATCGAGCTTCTGCGCCGCAAAGGCCTATTCGTCGCCCAGGACTGGCCGCTGGCGAAGTGGATGCACACCAAGCAGGTGGTCACCAAGATCACGGATGTCTGGAAGGCTGCGGAAGAAGTCACCAATTGGCTCGACGCACACGTCGGGCCCAGCACGCTGCCGCCCTCTGATGGCTGGTCGCGCTAGGCGACTGGAATCCAGACCAGTGAGAGCTGGGTGACCTTCACGTCGCTCTTCTCCAGTGTCACGGGCAGCGTCGTGATGTTCTTGGCGATCGTCATCCACTTGGCGTCGATGTCGGTCACCTCCTGCGTCAGCTCACTCTCGATGTCCTCCATCCGCTGATGCAGCAGCTGGATCTTGCTCTCGGCCGCGTCCAGCCGTTCGCCGGAGGCGGCCGTGCGGCCGCGCTTGCCGGCAGCGCTGCCCGACTTGCGCAGCACCGAGCCCAACATGCCGCCGCGCGACTTGCGGCCGCCGAACAGGTCGCCCAGGATCGAGCCTGCCGTGGAGAACAGCTCGTCGTTGCGACGGCCCTTCTGCTCGGCCTCCAGCACGTCGGCGCGCCCCTCGGCTGCCTGTAGTTGCGACTGCAGTGTGTTGACCTTGGCCTGGTACTTGTCGCGCAATGCGGCAGTTGCCACATCACCCTTGGCGTCTGCGGCCTGGTA
>JAYVVY010000024.1:0-4316 GCA_043786575.1 Ilumatobacteraceae bacterium | reverse complement strand
GCGGGCGAGGCGCCACCAGCCGGTCAGGCGCTCCGGGTTCAACGGCCGCTCCCCCGGTTGCAGCATCCACGGACCGTAGCGCTCGCACTCCCTGCGGAGCACCTCGATGGCCGCCACCGTCCGCTCGTCGAGGCGCACCACCCGCTGATTGCCGGTCTTCGTGGCCGCGTCGAGAAGCGCGGGCACCTGTCTGTCACTCACCGAACCGGTTCGTTCGATCGCGATGCTGGAGTCGATGACCAGCCGATCCCCATCGAGATCGCGATAGACGAGTGCACAGAGCTCGGCGCGGCGGGCGCCGGTGATCGCGGCAAGGCGGAACGCGAGACCGGCGGCTGGGTCGAACCGCTCGCCGGCCTCGATGACGGCCCGCACGTCGGCCGCCGTCATCGCCGCCCGCGGCTTTGTCGTGCGCCGGCCCAGGGTGGCCAGTGCGGCGACGTTGGTGGTGACCCATCCCCAGCGAGCCGCCTGCGACAGAGAGGCTCGCAGCACCAGGTGCTGGTTGCGCAACGACGACTCGCCCACGCCGGCCGCACGGAGCCTCGTGTGCCAGCGATCGACGTCGGCCACGGTCAGCCGACCCAACGACGTGCGCGCAAGACGATCAGCCTTCACAAGCGACGCCCGGCTGGTCTGATCGCGCACCGTGGAGGCCGCCCACGTGGGCGCGTTCGTCTCGATCCAGGCGTCCAGGGCATCGGCCACGGTGCGGCCATCGCTGGGCGCAGGGGGCGCGACGGTCAGCTCAGCGGCTGCCCGCAACGCGTCTCGCTTGGTGCCACGCACGGTTCGGCTGACCTGCTTCGGTCGGCCGCTGTCGTCGTTGCCGACGAACACGCGCACCTCCCACACGCCGGGTTTGCGCTCACGGATCGTCGCCATGCGACGACGTTACCGCAGGGGTGTGACACTAGGGAAGCAACTAGGGAAGGACGATGAACACGACAACACCAAACAACACTGCTGAGACCAAAACTGCTAGCTGAACAGCTTCTTCGCGATCACCATGCGCTGGATCTGGTTGGTGCCTTCGTAGATCTGGGTGATCTTGGCGTCGCGCATCATTCGCTCCACCGGGAACTCGTTGGTGTAGCCGTAGCCGCCGACGAACTGCACTGCATCAGTGGTCACCTGCATGGCGGTGTCGGAGGCGAAGCACTTCGCCATTGCGCCGGCCATCGACAGCTCGCCGCGCGGGTCGCCCTCATCGGCGATGGCGCATGCTCGGTAGACGAGCGCCCGTGCGGCCTCGATCTTCATCGCGCAATCCGCGGCCATCCACTGCAGGCCCTGGTTCTCCGACAACGGGCGGCCAAACGTTCGGCGTTCCTTCATGTAGCTCACCGAGTAGTCGAGCGCCCCCTGAGCGACACCGACTGCCTGCGCGCCGATTGTCGGGCGGCTGCGATCGAGCGTGTGCATCGCTGCCGCGAAACCCTCGCCCACCTCGCCAATTCGGTTGGCGTCGGGCACGCGAACTTCGTCGAGACGGATCACGCCGGTGGGCGAACCCTTGATGCCCAGTTTGTGCTCCAGCTTGTCCACCTGCACGCCCCAGTCGGCTTCCACCAGGAAGGCGGTGATGCCCTTGTGGCGGTCGCCTGACGTGCGGGCGAACACGGTGTACAGATCGCTGATGCCGGCGTTGGTGATCCAACACTTTGTGCCGCTGATGATCCAGCTGTCACCGTCCGCAACGGCCTTCGTGGTCATTGACGCGACATCGCTGCCGGCGTCGGGCTCGCTGAGGCCGTAGCTGCACTGGCTCTCGCCGCTGCAGATGCGCGGGATGTACTTCATCTTCAACTCGTGCGAGCCGAAGTTGATGACCGGCAGCATTCCCAGCTTGGAGATCAGGAACTGCAGGCTGGTGGAGACACATGCTCGCGCGAGCTCCTCGGCGACGATGGCTTGGTCGACCAGCGAGGCGCCGCTGCCGCCGTACTCCTCGGGGTAGCTGAGCGCAGTCAACTCCATCGACTTGAGCGCTTCGAACGTCTCCCACGAGTACTCAGCGGCACGGTCGATGTCACCGGCGAGGGGAGCGATTTTGGCTTCCACAAACTGGCGGACCACGGAACGAAACTCGCGTTGTTCGTCAGTGAGGGTCATTGGTTGCGGCATGGGTCAATCGTGGCACGGCGAAGCGGTTCCTGCCGAATATCCAATCCGATGTGCGAAGCGCAACGAACGGAGTGCATGCCCACCAGCGACACACTCGAGCGCAGCACGGCCCTTCCCGGCCGCCTGGCTGCCACCTCCAGCGGGTTGCTTGCCGGTGCAGCCGCTCTCGCTACCGGAGAGCTCGCAGCCGGCTTCGTAGCCAAGTGGCAGAGCCCAGTCGTCTCGGTGGCAGAGGCCGTCATCGACGCCGTTCCCCGCTCCGTCAAGGAGTTCGCGATCGAGACCTTCGGCGAGAACGACAAAATCGCACTGGTCGTTGGCATTCTCGCCTTGAGCATCGTGTTCGCATCGACTCTCGGTCTGCTCGGACGCCGCCGCCCACTGATCCCCACCATCGGCTTTGCCGCCTTCGCCGCCGTTGGTGTGTGGGCCTCGCAGTCCGCCAGCGGCTCACCGCTCTCGGCCGTCATCCCCAGCGTGCTCGCCGGCGTCGCCGGTGCCAGCACATACCGGTTGCTACACCACCTCTCCACCCCAACAGCAGCCTCCACGTCACTCATCGAGATTCAACCTGCTGACGACAACCAAGCCGATGTTGACCCGGCTGCCATGGCGGCGGCGACGCCCGAGATGACCACGAAGCATGGTGCCTCCTCCCGCCGCCGCTTCCTCATCGTCTCTGGCGCCGTCGCCGCCGGCGCCGCTCTCGCCACCACCGCTGGCCGTGCACTGCGCACCCGCTTCGATGCCACCGCTTCCCGCAATGCCGTCGTGCTGCCGAAGGTGGCCGAACCGTTGCCGGCTGCACCAGCCACCGTCGCGGCCGACGGCCCGGGCATCTCGCCGTTCTTCACACCCAATGCCAACTTCTACCGAGTCGACACCGCCCTCGCCGTGCCGCAGGTGCGCACCGAGGACTGGGAACTGAAGGTCACCGGCATGGTCGACAAGGAATTGCGCTTCTCGTACGCCGACCTCCTCGAGCGCAACTTGGTTGAGGAAGACATCACCCTCACCTGCGTCTCCAACACGGTCGGCGGTCAACTCACCGGCACCGCTCGCTGGCTTGGCCTTCCGCTCACCGAGCTGCTCGACGAAGCTGGCGTGCAGTCTGGCGCCGACCAGATCGTGGGTCGCTCGGTGGATGGCTGGACCGCCGGCTTCCCGGTCGAGGCTGCCTACGACCGCCCGGCCCTGATCGCCTTCGGGATGAATGGCGAACCGCTGCCGATCGATCACGGCTTCCCCGCCCGGTTGATGGTCCCTGGCTTGTACGGCTACGTCTCGGCGACCAAGTGGCTGACCGAGATCGAGCTCACCCGCTTCGCTGACTTCGATCAGTACTGGGTGAAGCGTGGCTGGGATGAACAAGCCCCGATCAAGACCATGTCTCGCATCGACGCTCCCCGCACCCTGGCCAAGATCGCCGCTGGCCCGTTCGTCATCGGCGGCGTCGCCTGGGCACAGACGGTCGGCATCTCGATGGTCGAAGTTGCCATCGACGACGGCGACTTCGTCGAGGCCGAACTGGCCGACGACTGGAGCGAGAACACCTGGCGCCAATGGCGTCTGGAGTGGGACGCACCGGCCGGTCGCCACCGCATCACCGTTCGAGCAACCGACGCCAACGGCGAGCTGCAAACCGACCAGCGAGCCGAGCCGTTCCCCAACGGCGCCAGCGGCTGGATGTCCATCTTCGTCGACGTCAACTAACGGCAGCTGACCTCGACTCCCTGTCCACGGGCCATCCGGCTCGTGGGAACACCAACACGGCTCAGCGTGAACCGTGGAAACCCCCAACCACAACCCCCCACACTGAAAGAGGAACTTCCATGAAGTCCAGGCCAAAGAAGTCCAGCAAGGTACTCCAGGGCATGCTTGCCCTCGCAGCGTTCTCCATGGTCGCCGCAGCCTGCGGTGACGACAAGGAAGCCGGTTCAACGACAGTTGCCCCGGCCGAGTCAGTAGCTCCCGAGACGACCGAGATGATGACCGACACAACGATGGCCGCGATGGCCTCGTCGGAGATCTGTTCGGCCGATGACCTCGTTGCCGCTGTTCAGGGTGGCAACGCAGACGGCACCCTCGAAGGCATGGCCGATGACCCGGTGGCAACCGCCGCCAGCAACAACCCGGTCCTCACCACCCTCGTCGCCGCCGTCACGGCAGCCGGCCTTGGTGACACCCTC
>JAYVVY010000023.1:0-24292 GCA_043786575.1 Ilumatobacteraceae bacterium | reverse complement strand
GGTGCAGGCGCAGGTGTTGTCGTTGCTGGAGGAGTTGCAGCGCGAGCACGGCCTCTCGCTGCTGTTCATCACCCACGACCTGTCGGTGCTGACGCACGCGTGCCAACGCCTGGCTGTGATGTACGCGGGCCGCATCGTCGAGGAAGGCGGCAGCAAAGAAGTCTTCGCCGACCCGAAGCACCCGTACTCGCGAGCATTGGCCGCGGCGTTCCCGACGATCGGTGACCCGCTGTCGCGAATGAAGCCGCAGGGCTTGGCCGGCGACCCTCCTGATCCGTCGGCCTTGGCACCCGGGTGCCCGTTTGTGCCGCGCTGCTCTGTTGCCGTTGCTGGGTGCTCCACTGTCGACGTGATGCTGCGCCATGCCGGGCCCGAGCGACGTGCAGCTTGCGTCCATGTGGATGGTGCGGATGTCTGAATCGGTCGTGTCGCTGGCGAACGTGCAGGTGCAGTTCGGCTCAGGACGGGTGCGCGCCGTCGACACGGTGTCGCTGGAGGTCGGGCGTGGCGAGGTGGTCGCGCTCGTCGGCGAATCCGGCTGTGGCAAAACCACGTTGATCCGCTCGATCATCGGTCTCGAGCCGTTGGCCCACGGGTCGATCACGGTCGAGGGCAGGGCGGTTGGGACCGGCCGCAGTGTGCGAGCACTTCGCCGGCGTGTGCAGATGATCTTTCAAGATCCATCAGGTGCGTTGAACCCACGACACTCGATCTATGAGGCGGTTGCCGAGGGGCTGCGCATTCACAAGGTGAAGGGGCACGAACCAACGCTGGTGGCAGAGGCGCTGGCTGCCGCAGGCTTACGGCCAGCCGAGCGGTACCTGCGTCGCTTCCCGCACGAGTTGTCGGGCGGCCAGCGGCAGCGTGTCTTGATCGCTGCGGCGATGGCGCTGCAGCCGGCGCTGCTCTTGGCAGATGAGCCGGTCGCCAGCCTGGACGCCTCAATCCGTGGCGAGATCCTGGCGCTGATGCGTTCGTTCGTCGACACACACGGCGTGTCGATCATCGCGGTCACTCACGACCTGGGGTTGGCGTGGAACATCGCCGATCGCGTTGCCGTCATGTACCTCGGTCGCATCGTCGAGGTCGGCCCTACCGAAGAGGTGCTGCGCTCGCCGAAGCACCCGTACACACAAGCGCTGCTCAGTGTCGTCCCCGAGATCGAGGGCATGGAGCAGCAGATCCTCGTCGGCGAGACGCCGGACCCGTCCCGTGTGCCCGCGGGCTGCCGCTTCCACCCCCGTTGCCCGCTCGTTGCCAGCGGCGAAGCCGACCGACTCGGCTTCGGTGACAAGTGCAGGGGCGTCGACCTGGAGTTGGAACCTGAAGTAGCGGTGCACCAAGTCGCCTGCCACGCTGTCCAACTGACCTAGTTCTTCTCTGGTCAAGTCGTCAAACCCATGCTCTAGAAGTGACGGCTGCGCAGCGGTGCCCGGTCACTCGAGTCTCCGTGCCATGGCACGTTCTGCCGCCCATGGGTGGTGGACCATGCCAGATCGGTGGTGCCAGCCCGCCCATGGGCGGTGGACCATGCCAGATCGGTGGTGCCGAGTCGGCTGGCACCCACTTCGAGAGCCTAGTTTGGGGACTCGACGGCGGAGAACTCCGAGCTGCTACAGCGCTAGCGGGGGAAGCGTTCTTGCCAGGTTCGTTCGCCGACCAGGGCTCCATCACGTTCGGCGCGCAATGCGATGTCGACGTGGAACCGTTCGCGGTCGCTGCGCACGTTCAGCACGGCCTCGGTGGAACACTCCGTTGTCGACCCGTCGGGCAGCACGAACGTCATGTCGTAGCGACTGCGACCCTTCGCCCAGCCGTTCGACAGGTCCTGCGTGCTGATGCCCAGCGAGCCCTCATACACATCGGTGATCTCGGTGCCGTGGGTGCCGCCGTAGGTGCCGCCGTAGCCGGTGTGCACCCTTGTCTCGCGGGCCAGCACATCAGTCTCGTACCGCCACACCACGCCGTCTCCCTCGCTGTCGGAGGGCCCGGCACCGCCGGAGAACTCGTCGTGGGCGGCAGGCAGAAAAGTAGCGGTCGGTAGCACGATCCGCACCGACGCGCGCAGCACACCGAGCGCGAACGGTTTCGACGGCGGCCAGCAGTTGGGCCAGTCGGTACCCGAGATCGCGAGGCGCAAACGGTGACCGGGGATCATCGTCCATGTGGTCGCCTCGAACTGCAACTTCACGTCCATCCACTCGCCGGGCAGGATCGGTTGCGGCGATACGCCCAACTCGCCGAATGCATCGATGGGCCAGACGCCGCGCTGCGCGAGGTCGAGCATGCTGCGAGTGATCAGGGTGCTGGTTCCGTCGGGTGCGACGTCGCACAGCTTCACCGACAGGTGACCCACGGGTGCCGACGAGCGCACCGTGAGCCCAACCTCGCTGTTGCCGAGCATCATCAGCTCTTCGGAGTGCATCCAGTCGTACGTGATGCTGCGCGCGTTGTCGGCGCGCTGGTCCTGGGGTTGTCCCCACGGCAGGCCGCCCGCGCATGAGTTCCACGCAGACACACCGACATCGCCCTGCGCATGGAGCACGTCGACCTCGTCGGTGGCGTCGGCGATGCGCAACTCAGTGATGCGCAGGGTGGCGGGCGGCCACGTGGCGGTCTCCACCCACTGGCCGTTGTGCATCGTGAGGTCGGGCTCGGGGGGCGTGGGGCGGTGCACGAAGACCCGGCCTCGAACTGCCACGGCAGGCGGCCCACCGCGCAGGTGCTGATCGAAGAAGCGCATCAGTTCGAGATCGCAATCGATGTTCGGTCCCGGCCGCGCAACCGACGGGTCCTTGTGCACCCACGGCCCCGCAATCAGCTGCCAGTCGGGGAGGTGCTCGATGGCGCGGAAGGTGTTGTTGCGGTATCCGTCGGCCCAACCGCTGATCAGCAACACGGGGCAACTGATCCGTTCATAGCCGTTGCCGTTCGGCCCTAGGCGCACCGAGCCGCGTCTCCAGGTGTCGTCGGGCGTCGGGTGCCGCAGCCATTCCAGTAACCAGGGTTCGTGCTGCTCCAGCCGGCGCTGCCACTCGGCCTCCCAGTCGCCAGCACCCAGTTCCGCCCACACGGCGGGCGTCGGTGGCAGCGCGTTCATGGCGATCATGTACAGCGGGTAGTCGATGAGGTCGAGGGCGCGCAGCACGCCGCCCATGTAGTGCACGTCGTCGGTGTAGCGGTCGTCGGTGGCGTACATCGCGGCGATGGCGCCCAATTGCGGGATGCCTTCCATCGCCATGTGCAGTGAGTTGAAGCCCGAGTACGACGTGCCCATCATGCCGACCTTGCCCGTGCTCCACGGCTGCGCCGCGACCCACTCGATGACGGCGCGCAGGTCGCGCCGTTCGATGTCGGGGTACTCGTCCTCGGCGATGCCGGTGGAGTTGCCGGTGCCGCGCAGATCGATGCGCAGCACCGCGAACCCGCCCTCGCCGGCAAAGCGCAGATAGCCGTCGGCGTACGAAGCGCCGACGTCGCTCATGCGGTACGGCAGGGCCTCCAACAGCGTTGCGAACGGTCCATCCGTGGCGGGCAAGTAGAGCGTGCCAGCCAATGTGGCCCCGCCTTCGACCGCAATGGAGACGAGTTGCTCTGAAACCTGCATAGCCGTTCAGAGTAGCGTTGCGTGCATGACGGTGGCACGAACAGCAGACGTCGCAGTCGTCGGCCTTGGCGGCCTCGGCTCGGCCACGGCCTACTGGTTGGCCCGGCGCGGCGTCAGCGTTGTCGGCTTCGAACAATTCGAACTTGGGCACGTGCGTGGCGCCTCGCACGACCACTCGCGCATTATTCGTCGCTCGTATCACACGCCCGAGTACGTTCGCCTGGCCGCACAGGCGTACGACGCATGGCGTGCCGTCGAAGCCGAGAGTCGACAGCGCATGATCACAATCACCGGCGGTGTCGATCTCTTCCCGCCGAACGCCGCCATCGACCATCGCACCTACACCGCCAGCCTCGACGCCGAGCGAGTGCCCTACGAGTGGATCGACGGCGCGGAGATTCGCCGCCGTTGGCCTGCCTTTGCAACCGACCAACTGGTCACCGACGACGTGATGGGCGTGTACTCGCCGCAGACCGGCATCGTTCCCGCCGGCCAGGGCACCAGGGTGATGCAGGAGCTGGCCCACGCCCGCGGTGCGATGTTGCACGGCCACACTCCGGTGCGCGCAATCCGTCCCGTTGATGGCGAGGTCGACATCGTCACCGACGATGGTGTCACCCGAGTGGGCAGCGTTGTGATTACTGCGGACGCGTGGACCAACCGGGTGCTCGCCGACCTCGACCTGCAGATCCCGCTCGCGGTGCTGAAGGAACAGGTCAGCTACTTCCAACAACCGGACTTGGCACCCTTCGGTGTTGGCCGCTTCCCGGTGTGGATTTGGATGGATGATCCAAGCTTCTACGGCTTCCCCGTGTTCGGCGACATGACTGCCGTGAAAGGTGCCGAGGACTGCGGTGGTCGCGAGGTGGACCCGGACACGCGCACGTTCGAACCCGACAGCGGGATGGAAAGCAGACTGGGCACGTTCATGCAGCGGCTGACCGGTGGCTCGTGGACCACACCGCGCACGACGACCTGTCTCTACACACTCACGTCTGATCGCGACTTCGTGCTCGACCGGCTCCCCGGCTATCCGCAGATATCCCTCGCGCTGGGCGCCGCGCATGGCTTCAAGTTCGCATCCTGGTTCGGCCGTACCCTTGCCGGGCTTGCATGCGGCGACGACGCCGGCCCCGAACTGGCGCCGTTCGCCTTCACTCGCGACTCGCTGCACCTGCCCATCGATCGCGCTGCCTGGATGGTCTGAGAACTCGCCTCGTTAGAGCGCCGTGCGGATACTCCACAGTTCAGGGAACAGCTCCGTCGCCAACATGGCCTGCAAGTAACCAACGCCCGACGTGCCGCCGGTGCCCTGCTTGAAGCCGATGATGCGCTGCACGGTGGTGACGTGGCGGAATCGCCACAGGCGGAACGCGTCCTCCAGATCCACTAGTTCCTCACCGAGCTGGTAGAGGTCCCAGTTGGTCTCGGCGTTGCGATACACCTGCAGCCACGCAGCCTCCACGCCAGGGTCAGTCGTGTACTGCTGAGTGACATCGCGGGCCAACACATGCTGCGGCACGTCGATCCCGCGTCGTGCCATCAGCCGCAGCGTCTCGTCGTAGAGCGACGGCACGTGCAGCGCGGCCTGCACCTCATCCAGTCGTTTCTGGTGATGGCGATGCGGCTCGAGCATCGCTGCGTTCTTGTTGCCGCACGCAAACTCGATGCAGCGGTACTGCCAGCTTTGAAAGCCGCTGCTGCCGCCCAGGTGCGGACGGATAGCGGTGTACTCAGGTGGTGTCATCGTTGCCAACACGTCCCACGCATGGACCAATTGCTCCATGACCTTGCTGACCCGACTGAGCATCTTGAACGCCGGCTGCAAGTCGTCGGCCGCAATGTTGGCGATGGCGCCGCGCAGCTCGTGCAACATCAGCTTCATCCACAGCTCGCTGGTCTGATGCTGCACGATGAACAACAGCTCGTTGTGGTCTGGTGACAGTGAGTGTTGTGCGCTCAACACCTCGTCCAGGTGCAGGTAGTCGCCGTAGTCCATCGGCGGAGTTTGTCACGGTGGTGCGACACGCTGCTACCGCTACCGTTTCGTCCGTGCGTCGGATGCTGTCAGTGCTCATCGTGTCGGTCGGGCTGGTCACGCTGGTCGGCTGTGGGTCCGTGCGCGATCGTGCGCATGACGATCTGGTCGATCAGCTGGTCAACGAGGGTGGCTTGGCTCGACCGGTGGCGGACTGCGTGGTCGACAGGTTCTTCGACGCACGTACCACCGAGGAGCTGAAAGAGTTCTTCCAGCGTGAAGGACTCACCGAAGCCGAGGCAGCCGAGTTCGCCCGCCTCGGCGACGAGTGCGCTCCCGCCGACACCACCCCCTAGCTGGCGGGCGGAGCCTCAACAGGCGGCGTCTCGACAACGACCTTCTTCTTCGGGGGCGGCACGCCGACGCTGGGGGCTTTGTCTGCCCACTCCGGCCAGCGGCGACGGCTGACGATGGAGAGCGTGCGCAGCAGCTTCATCGCCACTTCGTCCTCCTGCGCGGGGCGGGCGACGATGGTGCCGTCGGCGATCATGCGATTGATCACTTCTTCCCCCAACTCGGTACGCACGATGGTGAGTGTCCAGTCGTTGTCCTTACCGATGCCGCCAGTGGCAATGTCGGAGTGCTCGGCCGCAAAGTCCGGGCAGTTCTTGCAGCCCTGGCGCGTCCACCCGTGGCACTCCTTGAGGTCGATCTCGTGGTACGAGCCGTCCTTCATCCAAATCTGGAAGACGCCCTTGATGTTCATCTTCACCATGTCCTGCTTGCGCAGGCCGTACTTCGCCTCGAACAGCTCGGGGAAGATGGAGTCGTCGAATGTCTTGCTGCACAGCAGGCCGATGTTGAACAGGAACGGCTTGCTGACCTTGCCGGCCTTGCGGTCCCACATCACCGGCGGCGACGACGTCTGGCAGCCCATGCCCACTAGCGCCAGCCGACTGAAGCCACGCTTCTTCGCCTCTGGCAGCGCCAGCGGGTTGGCGCAGTACGTGTAGCGGCTGCCCGCGGTAGCCAGCACCTCCTCGCGGTTGGTGACCACTACCGGCTTGGCCTTCCACGCATCGTCGGGCTCCACGCCGCTGACCAAGGCGGCCTCGATGTAATCGTGCTCGAGCAGCCAATTGAGCATTGCCGACACGAAGCCCCCGTCCTGGCCCTTGGTGTGTTCCTCGTCGTTGGCGGCACGAGTGAGCAACAGCTGGCGCCAGATGCCGCTCATCTCTTCTGGCTCGCGAACCTTGCCGAACAGGTGCATGTCGGCGGCGGGCTCCCACGCTCGAAAGCGAGGGCACGCCCGAGTGCAGGTGGTGCACCCCTTCTCGCCGTGGATGCAGTTGTCCAGGCCCAGTTCCTCTTCGATGTGGAACGGGATGTACTTGCCTTCCTCGTGCTCGTACCCGATGACATCATGCGGGCAGGTGACAACGCAACCAGCGCAACCGGTGCACAGCCCTGTGGTGATCACCTCGGCGTACAGCTCCTTCCACTGAGCGGTCCAGCGGCCGGCTTGAGCGGGGGTCTCCAGCATGTCTGTCATGCCCAGGACTCTACGACGCTCAGACCGGCCGCTGCTCGTTCAGATGGCGTCTGGACCCTCTTCGCCGGTTCGAATGCGAATCATCCGTTCGATCTCGGTGACCCAAATTTTGCCGTCGCCGATCTTGCCGGTCGCGGCTGCCTGTTGGATAGCGGCAACGACTTTGTCGGCGTTCGATGCGTCAGCCACTATTTCGATGCGTACCTTCGGCACGAAATCGATCTTGTATTCCGCGCCGCGATAGGTCTCAGCGTGACCACCCTGACGACCGAAGCCACGCACTTCGCTGACGGTCATTCCTTCGACGCCCAGCGACTTGAGCGCGTCCTTCACGTCGTCGATTTTGTACGGCTTGACGATGGCGGTGATCAGTTTCATGACACTCGTACCGTATGGCGTTGGTGTTTCGCGAGTGTTTCCTACGTGTGAAGGTCGCTCGTCGTGCTGCCAGACTCGTGCGGTGGGTTTCAGATGACTGACAGCACCGCCATTCGGCAATCGCGCACCGAACTGATGAACGACCCCACGCTCATCGGCCGCACGCTGGCGCATCGGCTAGCTGATCTCGCCGACGGGTGGTTCGCTGGGCTCGCACATCATCTTCCGCCGGGCTGTGCGATCGCCGCCACCGGCGGGTTCGGGGGCCGCGTTCTGTGCCCCGGTAGCGACATTGATGTGGTGTTGCTGCACCCCGCAGAGATGAACGAGGTGCGCGTTCAGGAAACAGCGCAAGCGCTGTGGTACCCCTTCTGGGACGCAGGTATCAAGATCAGCCCGTCGGCGCACTCACCGGAGTCGCTACTCGCACTGACGAGTCGCGAGCTCGCAGCTGCCACCTCGGCGCTACGAATGCGATGCCTTGGCGGCGACCCGGATGTGGTGCACGTGGCGCAGGCTGCGGCGATTGATCAGTGGCGTAGCGCAGGCGAAGCAGCCATCGCCCAATTGAAACTTTCCGCCGAGGAGCGGTGGGCGCACCGCGGCAACGTGGCGTCTCTGTTGGAACCCGACATCAAGGAGGGGCGCGGCGGCCTGCGTGATTTTGACGTGATTCGGTGGGCGCTGATGGTCGATCGCGAGGATGTGACTGCCGCGCTGGAGGACCCGCTGGATCAGTTGTCCAGTGCAGCCGACACACTCTTGGCGGTCCGGTGCGCACTCCACCGCGCCACCGGCCGCACGTCCAATGTCTTGCTGCTCGACGAGCAGGATCGCGCGGCCGAAGCGCTCGGCTACCCCGACGCCGATGAGCTGATGCTGCATGTCGCCTCAGCAGCGCACTCGATCGAGTGGGCGGGCGCCAGATTCTGGCGGCGGCTGGCCCCGCTTGGCCGTACAGGTCGCCGCGTGCCGTTGAGGAAGCTGGCCAACCCGATCGTCGATGTCTCCATTGTCGACGACGAGGTGCACGTAGGTGACGGCGCCGAGTTCGACGATCCAGCCCTTGTCTTTCGTGTCGCCGCGTCCGCCGCACACGCTGGGGTGCCGCTGAGCGCCAGCGCGTTGCAGGCCTTGGCAGCGCGCGCCGCGTTGCCAAGCGAACAGTGGTCCGACCGCACGCGGCGCCAGTTCCTGACTCTGCTTGGCAGCGGCGAGGCGGTGGTCGGCGCGGTTGAGGCGCTGGAGCAGTACAACCTGTTCAGCCGCTATCTGCCCGAGTGGCGCCAGGTGCGTAGCCGACCGCAGCGCAATGCCTTTCACGTGTACACCGTCGACCGGCACCTTTTGCGCACCGTTGCGAATGCCAACGAGCTCGTGCGTAACGTGGCGCGACCGGACCTTCTGCTGGTCGGCGCGCTGCTCCACGACATCGGCAAGGGTTACCCGGGGGATCACACCGAGCAAGGCGTCGAATTAGTCGGTGAGATGGGCACCCGAATGGGGTTCGAAGACGCCGACGTGCAGGTGCTGGTCGCGTTGGTGCAGCACCATCTTCTGCTCCCCGAAACTGCTACTCGGCGCGACCTCTCGGATCCACGCACGGCAGCCAACGTGGCAGAGGCCGTGGGCACGGCTTCGACGCTGGAGTTGTTGTACGCGCTCACCGAGGCTGACAGCAAGGCAACCGGGCCAGCCGCGTGGAGTTCGTGGAAGGCATCATTGCTTGATCAGCTGGCGTTCGCTGTGGCGCAGGTACTCGAGGGTGTGGAGCCAGCAGAGAGCCTCAGCATGGACGATCAGTTTCGTGCACTGACAGATCGCGTTCGCGTCGATGGCGGCGTGCACATCGAGCACCACGCGACGGGCGACGTCGAGGTAATCCGCATTGCCAGCAGCGACCGGCAGGGTCTCTTTGCTGTCATCGCCGGCACGCTGGCCCTCCACGGACTCGACGTTGTCGGCGCAGATGCCTACACAAGTGCGGATGGGGTCGCGGTCGACCAGTTCCAAGCGGTGCGAATTCGTGACGGCAGCGCGAACTGGGGGCGGCTCGCCAGCGACCTCCGCGGGGCCATCGCAGGAACTCTCGACCTTGACGCGCGGCTGGACCAGCGCATTCGTACGTACTCGCGGGCGCACCGTCGAGTCGCGGCAGCGCCTCCGCGACTCGAAGTCCTGATCAGTAATGAGGCATCCGACCAGACGACGATGATTGATGTGCGCGCCCCAGATGGACTGGCGGTGCTGTACCGACTGTCGCATGCATTGGCCGACGCTGGCCTGGACATCCGGTCAGCGAAGGTTGCGACGCTCGGGCATGAGGTGGTCGACGTGTTTTATGTGCTCACTGGCACTCAGACGCAGCTTGCCGTCGTGGAGCACGACTCGTTGCGATCGGTGCTGCTGGCAGCCCTTCAGGACTAGCGCTTCGCCCAAAACGGGCAGTGTCCCCGGACCGACCCGAAGGTTGATCCGGGGACTTGCCCCTACCGAGGTGCTGCACCGGAAGATGCAGCGTCCTCGTGTGCTGGTCGTGCGACGAGCGCACGACTCAGCATCCGGTGCCCGCTCCCGTCAGCGGGCCGTCTGGCACGACTGGAAATCAGTCGACGTAGGCGACGACGCCCATCTCGGCGATGTCGACGCCGTCCAGTTCTTCCTGCTCGCTGACGCGAATTCCGCCCTTGGTGAGCTTGTTCTGGATCTTGAAGAAGCCGAAGGCAACTCCAAGGATGACGGTCCAGATGACAACGACACCCAACGCCTGGGCGCCGAGCTGGCCGAAATCGCCCTTGATGAGACCGGTGACGGGCTTCGCGACAGCATCGCCCGCTAGCAGGACACCACCTTCACCGGTGAGGTTCCAACCAGCGCCGTACTGACCGTTGGCGAAGATGCCAACTGCCAGCACGCCGAAGGTTCCACCGATTCCGTGAACTGCGATTGCGCCCACCGGGTCGTCGATGCCCTTCTTCTCGATGAACATCGCGGCCTCGATGACGATGACAGCGGCCAGTGCGCCGATGACAGCCGCTGCCCACGGTGCCACGAAGGCGCAGGGGGCCGTGATTGCCACCAAACCAGCGAGCATGCCGTTCACCTGCATGCCTGGGTCCGGCTTGCCGGAGCGCATCGTGATCCAGAACATCGCAACCACGGCACCCACAGCACCTGCAATCGCTGTGTTGGCGGCCACGGTGGCGAACTGAATATCGGTCGCGGCAAAGGTGGAGGCAGCGTTGAAGCCGAACCAACCGAACAGCAGAATGAAGCAACCCAGGATTGCCATCGGGATGTTGTGTGCCGGAATTGCACGCGGCTTACCGTCTGGCCCGTACTTGCCGATGCGCGGTCCGAGGACGATTGCGCCGGCGAGTGCTGCCACACCACCAACTGCGTGAACGACGCCGGAACCGGCGAAGTCGACGTAGCCGTTGCCGAGGTTCATGCTGCGGCCAACCGAGGCCAGCCAGCCGCCGCCCCAGGTCCACGAAGCGAAGATTGGGTAGTAGATGGCGCCACAGAAGAGGCCCCAGATCACGAAGCTCTTCCACTTCCATCGTTCTGCCATCGAGCCGGTGGGGATCGTGGCGACGGTGTCCATGAAGGCGACCATGTAGAGGAAGAACGCCAACAGCGCGGGCGTTGCGCCGTTTCCGAGGTGATCCCAGCCCTTCCACAGGAAGGCCCAATCACCGGAGCCGAGCAGCGGTTTCGGGTCCATTGCGGCGCCACCGGCACCGAAGTAGCCCTCGGTACTGAAACCGCCGAACGCCAACGGAAATCCGACGAATAGGAAGCCGACGAACCCGAGGCCGAAGATGGCGAAGTTCGAGGTCATCACGTGTGCTGCGTTCTTCTTCTGCGTGAAGCCGGTTTCGACGAGTGCGAAGCCGGCCTGCATGAAGATCACGAGGACGGCGCCAATGACCACCCACAACATGTTGGTGGCTTGGCCGAGTGCAACGACTGGGTCGACGTCCTCGGCGAAGGCTGTGCTGCCGATGAAAATTGAGACGAGGCTGGCGCCAACCGCGCCGCCTCCGATGTACTTGAGTGCTTTGCGCACTGATGTCCTCCCGGGGATATGAATAGGGGCCTGTATTCGTGTATTCGGGACGACAGGCGGCGCTGGCTGTTGTCGCTGCGCACGGTATGCGGGGCACGTTTCGGGGTGGTCGCCCGAATGTTTCCAACGCGTGGCGTTCGCGTTCAGCGCGAAAAACTGAACAGACCGCGACGGGTGCGTTCGCCGGCGAGTGCGCGACGCACCCGCTCCATGCCTGCAGCGTCAAGCTTGCGTCCCAGGCGGTCCGTGACGGCGAAGCGATCGTTCACTCGCTGTTCATTGGTCGCAACTCGCGCTGTGTGCACCAGGACCTTGGCAGCGGCGAAGGCGGTGCTGACCGCGAGCAGGGCGCCTGGACGGTCCGGCCCGCTGACCACGACGGACGTATGCCATGGCAGTGCCTTGTTGTCGAAGGCAATGGAGAGGTCCGGCATGGGGATTGTCTTGAGCGGTTTACGCAAGCGTGCTTCGAATGCCTCTGCGAGCGGCCGTGCAGATGGGCGCTTGCGGCTGCGTACGATGAAGCTGTCGAGTACCGCACCGTCAGGCCAGGTGGCGATGGCGGCTCCAGCGATGTCGACGCCATACTCGGTGAGCACATCGGTCAGCCGAGCCAGAAGGCCGTCGGTGTCGCGGCAGGCAACATCGATCTTCCAGTGGTCGGGCTCCGGTTCCGGTGCCACCGCCACGCGGACGACGCCACTGAGGGGAAGCGGTTCCATCAGGCGCGCTTGGCGTGCCAGTTCCTCGGGCTCGTGTGTGAGGAGGTAGCTATTGGTGGCGAACCGCAGTCGCTCGATGGCCGCGGGATCCTCCAGCATGCGCTCCGCCGAGATGCGCCGTGCTGCCGCAAGGTTGTTGGCCTCACTGCCCGTCAGTTCGGGATGCTCGAGCGCTGCCACGACGAGCGCAAACCGTTCGTCAAGTGCTTCACGTTGCCAGCGCGGTAGAAAGCCGAGCGCCAATGCCAGCTCGTACGCATCGCGGGCGTGAGCAGTGCTGGCCAGATGCGTAGCGAGCTGCAGCAGCTCGCGTTCGTCGAAGCTTTCAGGGTCGTGCACGCCGGCGCGCAGTAGCTGTGCATCGGCGACTATCAATGTAATGCGCGCCGCCTCAGTGTCGGATACCAGGCGGCGGGCGAGTGACAGCGAACACTCGGCGGGGTCGTTGGACTCCACACACACGTCTGCGGTGAGCGCGGCGATCATCAAATCGTCGGTTGCCATACCCAGTACCGGCGCAAGATCGTCGAGCCGATCGACAACGGGGAAGCGTAGAGCGCCCGTTGGGTCGAGGTCGCCGATGTCGGCACGCCGGTGGCCCATTGCACTCGCAATCTCGGGGAGCGCTCGCTCCAGAACGCCAGTCACGTCCAAGAAGCGCCACGCTCGCGGGTTGTCTGCTCGCAACAGTCGAACGAGCGCGCCAGTATCGTCCGGGTCCCACGCAAGTGTGGCTGTGCGGTTCGCTGCGAACCAATCGAGCAAGCCAGACGACGGGCGCGCTGTATGCGTCAACGCCGCCGTGCGCAAGGCGAGTTGTACGGTGATTGCGCTCGGCGGCGTGCCGTTGAGCAGGATCTCACCATTCGCGGTCGTCAACCACCCCCCGATGGGCTCGTCGGTGACAGCGAGGTCGAGCGGTGCGCTGGCGCGTCCCAAGCGAATACGCAGCAGGGGTGGTGTGACCACGGTGGTCAGCAGCACGACTATCAGCAGTGCGCCGTACTCGTCGCCGTTGAGCACACCGTTGCTCAGACCAATGGAAGCAAAGATGAGGCCAACCTCGCCTCGGGGGATCATGCCGAGTCCAATGAGCAGCTTGTCCGCCCGTGTACCCACCGCGCCCGCAGCGGCGACCAGCTTTCCGATCACCGCAACGACAGTCAGTACAGCTGCCAAGCCCAGCACCGATGGCTTGGCCATCGCAGAGAGGTCGGCATTGATGCCGATCTGAGCGAAGAAGACCGGAATGAACACGTTGCCGATCGAGCCAAGATCGCGAGCGATTCGATCGTGCTGGCGGCTCTTCGACAGCCCAAGGCCGGCCATGAAGGCCCCGATGATGAACGCCAGCTTGGCTGCGTCGGCCAGTTCCGCAAAGGCCAGCGTGACGACGACCGCAGCGACGGTGACCGTTGCCGGCGAACTGGATTTGCGGTGCACGGCATCCAGCAGACGGGGCACGAACAGCAACCCGACGATGCCGGTAAGGATGAGGAAGCCGATGGCAAGGCCAAGCGTTGAGGCGATGGTGCCGACACCCACCGAGCCACCGGTGACCACCTTGACCACGACCGTCAGGATCACCAGCCCGAGTACGTCGTCGGCGACGGCCGCCCCCAACACGATGCGGGCTTCCATCGTCGCGAGGGCGCGCAGATCGCCGAACACCCGCGCCGTAATGCCCACGCTGGTGGCCGTGAGCGCGGCGCCGATGAAAATTGCTGTGTTCGTGCTCTGCCCGAACAGCAGGCCAACGCCGGCGCCAGTGGCGAACGGCGCCACGACCCCAATGACCGCAACAAGAAAGGATGCCTTGCCAACCTTGCTGAGCTCGGCGAGATCCATCTCCATTCCAACCTGGAGCAGCAAGAGCAAGACGCCGATTTCAGCAAACACGGCAAGCGAGATGCCGCGCGCATCGGTCAGCTCGATCAACCCGAAGCCGGATGGACCGATGGCCACACCGGCCAAAATCTCACCGAGGACGGCCGGCAGCCTCAGCCGTTCCGCCACCTCGGCAGCGAGTTTGGCCGCGAGTAGGACGATCAGCAGATCAAGCAGCAGGCGTGCAAGATCAACTCCCCCCGTGGCAGCGATCACGTCGGGTCGCTGGCGAGCAGCGCTTCCGCTGCCGGCACCGCGTGATCAGCCAGCATCCAGCCGCGGCTGCGGACGGTGACGATCGACTCCGGACCCAACTGACGGCGCACCCCGACGAGCACGCTGTCGCAGCGGCGCTGATTGAGCTCTGCGAGGCCAGCCTGTCGAGCTAGTTCTCGCCGCCCGACCACGCGGTTGCGGTTGGCGAGTAGTACGGCCAGCACAGCCCGCTCCTGTCGTCCCTGATACGCGAGGGGGTGGGCATCGAGGCTCGAAGCAGGAGCAAGGCTGGCCATGGCGATGAAGCTACGAGATCATGGTTTCGCCGTTGTTCGCCCTCTGTGAACGGCGTGTGAACGCCCTCCGGTTGGCAAAACTTGACCCGTGGGTCAATACTGTTCTCATGGACTTGAGTTACACCCCCGAAGCCGAACAGTTCCGCACCGAAATCCGTGGCTGGCTGGAAACAAACCTGCCCGACGGCTGGTTCGAGCCGGGCTTCGAACTGGGCGCCGACGACCGTAAGGCGTTCAACGCCGGCTGGCCAGCGAAGCTCTTTGCTGGCGGCTGGATCTGCGCCACCTGGCCCAAGGAGTACGGCGGCAAAGGTCTCTCCACTCTCGAAGGCGTCGTGCTGTCCGAGGAGTTCGCTCGGGCCAAGGCACCAATGCGCGCCGACTTTTTCGGCGACACACTGGTCGGCCCCACCATCCTCCAGTGGGGTACCGAGGAGCAGAAGAAGGAATTCCTGCCACAGATCCTCAACGGCACCATGCGCTGGTGCCAGGGCTTCAGCGAACCCAACAGCGGTAGCGATCTGGCGTCGCTGAAGACCAGCGCCATCCTCGACGGCGACGAGTGGCTGATCAACGGCCAGAAGGTGTGGACCACCGGCGGCCACCACGCCGACTACTGCTTCCTACTCACTCGCACCGACCCGGACTCGCCGAAGCACAAGGGCATCAGCTACCTGCTTGTCCCCATGCGTCAAGACGGCGTCGAGGTTCGCGGCATCACCCAGCCCGACGGTACCGCCGAGTTCTGTGAGGTGTTCTTCGACAACGCCCGCTGCCCGAAGGACAACGTGGTCGGCGGCGTCAACAACGGCTGGAAGGTTGCCAACAGCACGCTCGCCTTCGAGCGCGGCATGAGCGCCACCACCGGCTACCGCCGCTTCGAGGAGGAATACAAGCTGATGGTGGCCGACGCCACCGCCAACGGTGCCATCCACGAAGCCGGCATCCGCCAACGACTGATGGAGTACTACACCAAGATCCAGATCCTGCGCATCAACGGTCTGCGCTCACTGGCCAACACATTGGCGGGTGTGAAGGATCCTTCGATGGCGGCGCTAGGTGCCACCAACAAGATGTTCTGGACCGAGATGCATAAGGCAGCGATGGAGTTGGCCCTCGACATCAAGGGTGCGTCGTCGATGCTGGTCGACACGAACTCCGCCGCCGGCTCGTGGCCGGGTACTTCGCGCGACAAGGCCCGCGAGGGTTACCCGGTCAGCCCGATGATGAGCGCCTTCTTCTTCAGTCGCAGCGAAACCATCTGGGGCGGCACCAGCCAGATCCAGCGCAACATCGTTGGTGAGCGCGTGCTGGGGCTTCCCAAGGAACCACAGGCCGCCCAGTAGTTCGCTAAACCACCGCCGCACCCGTTGCGGTGAACGCGGCTCTACTCAGTTCTCGGCTCTGCGTGTGAACACTTTCAAGCGCATATCGCTCAAAACTTCACAAACGCGATGGCGGTCTGACTGGGGGGTCAGATGGTGATGCGGTCGAGAACGGGGTCGTTGGCCTTCGTCTGCTTGCCGCCAACCCCGTAGGCGGCTTGCAGCAGACGTGTTGCCGCGTCAACCTGGGCTTGGGTGCGGGCGTGCACCGTGGCCAGCGGACGATCGGTACCCACCACGTCGCCGAGCCCCGCAAGCTGGGTGAGGCCAACGGCGTGATCGACCGGGTCCTGCGGGCGGGTACGGCCCCCGCCCAGCGCGACCACGACCATGCCGACGGCGCGAGTATCGATGTGGCTGACAGTGCCGCCGCGGGCGGGAATGACCGCCACCTGCAACGGGGCTCGCTCCAAATGCTTCCACGGTTGCTCGACCAGCCTCTTCGGGCCGCCGAGTGCGACCACCATCTGCCCAAACTTCTCGGCGGCCGCGCCAGAATCGAGCGCGGCTTGCAGCTTGGCGCGGGCCGCCTTGGGTGTGCGTGCCAGCTTGCCGTGCAGCAGCATCTCGGTGCACAACGCCAGCGTGATCTCGTGCATGCGCGGCTCGCGACGCACCCCAGTGAGGTAGTCGATTGCGTACGCCACTTCCAGCGTGTTGCCAGCGGAGTCGGCGAGCGGCCGATTCATGTCGGTGATGAGCGCTGTGGTGGGCAGCCCCGCGCCGGTGGCGACTTCGACAATGCTGTGCGCCAGTTCGCGTGCGGCCAGCAGCGTCGGCATGAAGGCGCCGTTGCCGACCTTGACGTCCATCGCCAAACCTTGCAGGCCGGCGGCGAGCTTCTTCGACAGAATCGAGGCGGTGATCAGCCCGATCGATTCGACGGTGGCCGTGACATCGCGGATGCCGTACAAACGTTTGTCGGCTGGCGCGAGGTCTGGTGTTTGGCCGATGATGGCGCACCCCAACTTGCCGACCACCGAACGGAACTTGGTCATCGTCGGCGCCGCAACGTAGCCGGGGATGGATTCCATCTTGTCGTAGGTGCCGCCGGTGTGGCCGAGGCCGCGGCCAGAAATCATCGGCACGTAGCCACCGCAGGCGGCAACCATTGGCGCCAACATCAGGCTCACCGTGTCGCCCACGCCACCTGTTGAGTGCTTATCGAGCACCGGGCCATCCAGGTCCCATTCGAGGACGGTGCCACTGTCGCGCATCGCCTTCGTCAACGCCACGCGCTCGGGGATGTTCATGCCCTGGAAGTAGACGGCCATTGCGAATGCGGCTGCCTGGCCTTCGGTGACGGTGCCATTCACGAGGCCAGAAATGAATACGGCGATGTCGTCGTCGCTCAACACCTGGCCGTCACGCTTAGCCCGAATGATTTCCTGGGGAATCATCAGTAGGCCGCCTTCGAAGTACTAGCCGTTGCGCGAAGCGTGTCGCCATCGAGTGCCACCTCGAGAGCGGTCAGCAGACCGCTGGCGCCGAACCGAAAGGTCGCCGCGCTGACCCACGTTGGCCCCATGATCGTGTCGGCCTGAGCCAGATGAACCGTTGCTTCAGCCACAGTGCGAATGCCACCGCTGGGCTTCAATCCAACGGCTGGGTCGAGGTCGTGGATGGTCTGCAGCATGACCTTTGTGGCGGCGAGTGTGGCGCTGATGGGGGTCTTGCCGGTGGAGGTCTTGATGAAGTCGGCGCCGTTGCGAATGGCAATTTCGGCGGCGATTCGAATCAGTTTCACATCGACCAGTTCACCCGTTTCGAGGATCACCTTCAGCGTACGGCCGGCGCCAGAGGCCACCGCTTGGCGAACGGCGGCAACCATCAGCGCCGGGCGCTCGTGGTCGCCAGCAAGGATCGCTCGGTAGGGCAGGACCAGGTCGATCTCGTCGGCTCCAGCCAGTTGAGCGGTGCGCGCCAACTCGACCACGTCGTCGATGTCGTCGAGCCCCGCCGGAAAGTTCACGACGGTTGTAATGCGCACGCCCGTGCCGGACATGAGGAGGTGTGCGAGCGCAACATGTCGGGGCCACACGCACACCGAGGCCACCGATCCGTGCGGCCCGACGGCCCGAGCGCACAGTGACCTGACGTCGGCGTCGGTAGCCCGGTCTCCCAACTCGGTGAGGTCCAGCAGCGCAAGTGCTCGCTGGGCCTTGCAACTCGCATCGTTTGTCACGAACATCACGCTAATCGCGTCTGCCGTGGCGGCTCACAGCGCCCGCTCGCTGCGGAACAGCCCTCCGGGGTTCACCAACGTGTCATAGTCGCGTGATGTTGCGGAAATGCCTGGTTGACACGGTGGGTGCATGAGCATGGCCGAGCTGCGTACCTCCGCGGACCTTTGGGACGAACTCCTCGAAACTGACGGCAACCCGCGTGCCGCTGCCAGCGAGCTGGTGCAGCAGCTCAAGAATCTCGGTCTCGCCGAGCTGCAGCAACGCCAAGACCTCGCTGAGCTGGACATTGTCGGCATGGGTATCACATTCACGGTGTACTCCGACGGGCGTGGAATCGACCGTGCATGGCCCTTCGATATCGTGCCGCGCATCATCGCCGCCGACGAGTGGCGGCTCATTGAGCGGGGCCTGGTGCAGCGTCTTCGCGCGATCAATATGTTCATCGACGACGTGTATCACGAGCAGCGCGTCATCCACGATGGTGTGTTCCCCGCGGACCTTCTGGAGCACTCCGTCAACTTCCGCCAGGAATGCGTGGGAGCCAACCCGAAGTTCGGGGTGTGGGCGCACATCAGCGGTAGCGATCTGGTTCGCGACGCCGACGGCACGATGTACGTGTTGGAAGACAACCTGCGCGTTCCCAGCGGTGTCAGCTACGTGTTGGAGAACCGTGCCATCTCCAAGCGTGCGTTCGCCGACCTGTTCGCGAAGCAGAGCATCCTGCCGGTGGACGCGTACACCGACGAGCTGAACCGAATGCTCACATCCATTGCGCCCGATGGTGTGAGCGAGCCCACGATTGCCGTGCTGACGCCGGGCATTTACAACAGCGCGTACTTCGAGCACTCGTTCCTCGCCCAACGAATTGGCGCAGCACTGGTGGAAGGCATCGACCTTGTGGTCGGCGACGACGACTGTGTCTACATGCGCACCATCGACGGTCTCGAGCGAGTCCACGTCGTCTACCGCCGCGTCGACGACCTGTACATCGACCCGGAAGTGTTCCGCGAAGACAGCACACTTGGTGTTCCTGGGCTGATGCGCGCATGGCGAGCAGGCAACGTCGGAATTGCGAATGCGCCAGGCGCCGGCGTCGCCGACGACAAGGTTGTCTACGCGTGGGTTCCAGACCTGATTCGTTACTACCTTCAAGAAGAGCCGCTGCTGCCCAACGTGCCGACCTATCGGTGCGTGTACGAGGACGAGCGCAGGTACGTGATCGAACACATCGACGAACTGGTGATCAAGCCGGCCAACGAGAGCGGCGGCTATGGATTGCTGATCGGCAATCGGGCCGGTCGTGCCGAGCTCGACGAAGCGATTTCCCGCATCGAGGCCGACCCGCGCAACTGGGTGGCCCAGCCAACACTCGCACTCAGCACCGTGCCCACGCTGTGCGACGGCATGCTCGAGCCGCGCCACGTGGACCTACGGCCATTCATTCTCAGCGGTGCCACCAGCTACGTCTCAGCTGGCGGCCTCACTCGCGTCGCGCTGCGGAAGGGTTCACTTATCGTCAACTCGTCACAGGGTGGCGGCAGCAAAGACACCTGGATCGTGGAGGCCTGATGCTGTTGTCTCGTGTCGCCGACAACCTCTACTGGGGCGCGCGATACATGGAACGTGCGGAAGACACGGCGCGGGTGGTGCGAAGTTTCACCGACCTGATCCTTGATCTGCCACGTGGGGTGGCCTCCTCGTGGGAGCCATTGCTGGCCGTTGCCGGTAGCCGCGAGGAGTACGAAGCTGGTCATGCGCGCGTGCAGGAGAGCGACATCGTTCGATTCCTCGTGGCCGACCCGTCGAACGGTGGCAGTGTTGTGTCCAGCGTGGCGGCAGCGCGGGAGAATCTGCGCACCACGCGCGAGGTGTTGCCGCGCGAGGCTTGGCAGGCGGTCAACGACCTGTATCTGTTCACCAGCCGAGACACGGAGTCTGGCGTGGACCGGCGCAGCCGTGCCCGTTATCTGGGCAGGGTGGTCACCGACTGTCAGCGGCTGGACGGAGTGCTCTCCGGCATGATGCGCCGCGACCAGGCCTACGAGTTGTGGCGGTTGGGGCAGATGGTGGAACGCGCCGACATGACCACCCGCGTTTTGGGCGTGCGGGCGGCCACTCTGCTGTCGGCCGCCGAATCCACTGACGACCATGACGAGGTGCAGTGGATGGGCGTGTTGAAAAGCGTCACCGCGATGCAGATGTACCAGCGTGCGCAGCGCGGTCCCATCGAGGGCGCCTCCGTTGTTGCGTTCCTGCTGTTCGACAAGACCTTTCCGCGTTCAGTTGCCGGCTGTGTGCACCGCATGCGGTCCGCGTTGTCGCGTCTACCGCGGCCCCACGACACGCTGCCAGCTGTGGATGCGCTGGAGGCGCTGTTGGCGACGCTGCCGGCACAAGCCACCGACGGCGGCGCGCTCGACGCCGCGATGGACCGCGTGCAGACCGCCCTCGACGAACTGAACCTGCGCGTCTACGAAACCTTTGTCAGTGGTACGCCATGACGTCGTCTCCGTCTGCTATCTACGACGAGGCGTTCGACGCCACCGGCGCACCACGGCCGACCTGGACGATAGCGACTCATGCGGTTGGGTCGATGGAGCCATCGGCGCTTCACGACCGTCAGCGCGACGCCGATCGGCTGCTCGACGCCGAGGGCGCCGGGCACCTTGTTCACGAGCTTGCGTTCGACCGTGGCACCGACCGTCACGGGGTGCCGTTTGCCGCTCGGGCGGAGAGCCGCCCTTGGCGCCTCGACCCGTTGCCGTATGTCCTCGATGCCGCAGAGTTCGCGGTGCTGTCGAATGCTGCGATTCAGCGCATGCGGTTGCTGGAGGCGTTTCTGGTCGACTCCGCTGGCGAGCGACAGCTAGTACGCGACGGCGTGGTGCCCGCATCGTTGCTGTACTCGCTGCCATCATTTCGCGCGCACACTGCAGGCTTCGCACCGCCGCGATGGCTGATGCACTACGCGCTCGACGTCACCCGCGCTGCCGATGGAACGTGGCGCGTCGTGCGCGACCTCACCGATGCGCCGAGCGGTTTGGGATACGCACTCTTGAATCGAGCCGTGCTCGCCCGGCTCCTTCCCGACGGGCTTCGTGCCGCTGGTGCCGCGCCCACCACGGCACATGCTGACCGCCTGCGTCGGTCGTTGACTGCCTCGGCTCCCGCCGACCGCCCCAGTCCTCGTGCGGTGGTGCTCACCTCGGGTCCCGCGCACCCCACGTACGTGGAGCACAGCTACCTCGCCACGCGGCTGGGCTACCACCTGGTGGAGGGTGCCGATCTCGTGGTTCGCGAAGGGCGGCTATGGCTGCGTGCGTTGAACGGCCTAGAGCCGATCGACGTGGTGTACCGCCGCCTGGAGGACGAGCTACTTGATCCGTTGGAACACGGCCACCGCGGCGGTGGCAGCGGCGTGCCCGGCATTGTGTGGGCTGCGCGCAGCGGGCACGTGACCCTGGCCAACGCATACGGCAGCGGCCTCGCGGAGGCACAGGAGCTGCGGCCCTATCTCGGCGCTGCCGCCGAGCGTCTGCTCGGCGACAAGTTGCAGTTGGACCAACTGACGATGGGCGAACTGCTGGCAACGGCACCAGTCTTCACGGGGCGCGGGCCTTCGGCACTCGAGCCGCGACGTGTCGTGTTGCGACTGCAGGTTTTGAATGGACCCGATGGCCACGCTGTCATGTTGGGCGGTGTCGGCCGGGTGTTGGCGCCCGGTGACTCGCCGGAGTGGCCCACTGCGTTGTTGGCGAAGGACGTGTGGGTGGTGGGCACGACGGCACCGCGGCCGGTGGCAGTCATGGTGCCACCGCAGGTGGACTTTGGTCCGTCGGTACCTAAACGCGCGGCTGACGCGCTGTACTGGCTGGGCCGGGCCGCGGAGCGCGCCGAGGTCGCAGTGCGCACAGCCCGGGTCGTGGGCGTTCAGTTGGATCAGGATCCGATGCTGACGTCCGTCGGCGACGGTTGCTGGGCGATGGGCGTGGGGTCATTGCTGGCTGCGGCTCGCAACGAGCCGCAGCTGTCCACCCCCGAGCTGCCGCTCAATTTCCGTCTCACCGGCTCAGTGCAGGCAACGGTCGTTGTCGCTGCGCAGCAGTTGGCGATCCTGGTGCAGGAGGCCTCCTCGGTCCGCGAGTTTCTCAGTAAGACGACGGGGCGCGTGCTGGGCAAGCTTGCTCGCTCGCACGGCCAGTTGCTGGATGAAGCTTCTCCGACGGATGAGCTGGACTCGGTGGTCGTCGACCTTGCCGCACTGGCAGGGCTCGTGATGGAAAGCACCGTGCGCGGGCCGGCGTGGCGCTTCTTGGATCTCGGGCGACGGCTGGAACGAGCGCTCGCCGTGCTCGGCTCGGTAGAGGGTTCGTTGGGTGTCGATGTGCCGGCGATGGCTCTGCAGCCGTTGGCGGAAGCTGTGCTCGGGGCCAACGAGAGCCTCGTGGCGTATCGCCGTCGGTACCGCAGCGATGTCGACCTGAATGCCGTCTTGGAGTTGTTGCTGCGCGACGACACCAACCCGCGCGGGCTGGCCTTTCAGCTGGACCGTCTCCGCGAGCACGTCGCCGCACTGGCCTGGCCGCAGGGCGTTCAGTTGGTGGAGCAGGCAAGCGCGGCTGCAATTGCCGAGATCGACGATCGTGTGATTGGCGGTCGCCGGGGGTCGCTCGACAACTACGTGCTGACAGTGCGAGGGCCGCTGTTGGCGCTCTCCGACGCAATCGGGGCGCACTGGTTCGCGGACCCTGTGAACCCGACACTGATGGGCGGGTTCTGACTGTGCGCATCTTCCGGGTGGTGCACCAAACGGAGTACCTCTATGGCACATCGATGGCCGACGGCTTCACCGTTGCTCGATTGCTGCCACGCCACACACCGTCACAGACGGTTCGCAGTGCCGCCATCAACGTGTCACCTCTGGCTGACGAGTGGGAGGAGTCGCTCGACCCATTCGGTAACCGAGTGGTCCACTTCGCTGTTCACCATCCGCACGTCGCGCTGACGGTGACATCCAATCTGGAAGTCGGATTGGAGACAGCTGAGTTGCCACTGGGCGACACTCCGTGGGAGGGGGTGGCCGCAGCCGCGGCGGCCTCTCGCGGCGATGTGGCAGCCGAGGTCGGGCCGTTCCTCGCGCACACCTGGCAGACGCCTTCGCTCGCTGCCTTGTGGGAACTGACCGGCGACGTGTTCACCAGTGGCAGGGGTGTGATTGCGTCGGTGCAGCACCTGTGCCATCGCATCTTCAATGAGTTTCAGTTCGACCCCACGTTCAGCGACCTCTCCACACCACTGCACTCGGTGCTGGTCGAGCGTCGCGGGGTCTGCCAAGACTTTGCCCACGTCTCGTGCGCGGCGCTGCGTTCCGTCGGGCTGCCCGCTCGCTACGTCAGCGGCTACATCGAAACGGTGCCGCTGCCGGGCGAACCCAGGCTGGTTGGTGTCGACGCCTCGCACGCATGGTGCTCCGTGTGGGCAGGCGAGTTCGGCTGGATCGACTTCGACCCGACCAACAACCAGATGCCGCCACTGCGCCACGTCACTGTCGGGTGGGGCCGCGATTACGACGATGTGGCGCCGGTACGCGGGGTCGTGATCGGGCCCTCGAGCTGGCAGACGTTGACAGTGTCGGTGGATGTCGCCGAAGTCTTCTAGGTCGCTCTCACGCACTCGGCAGTGATGTCCGAAAGCCGCTAGTCAAGAGCAGCCGGAGGGGCCACACTGTGTGAGTGCTCCTCGACCACGACCACTGCTACCGGGCCATCCAGAGCCGCGACTCGCGGTTCGATGGTTGGTTTGTAACGGCCGTTCGGACCACGAAGATCTACTGTCGCCCGTCGTGCCCTGCCATCACGCCCAAGCCGCAGAACGTCGAATTCTTCCGTGCTGCGGCAACCGCGCAGGCGAATGGTTATCGGGCGTGCAAGCGCTGCCGCCCCGACGCGTCACCCGGCTCGCCTGAATGGAACTCGCGAGCCGACGTCGTCGGTCGCGCGATGCGGTTGAT
>JAYVVY010000022.1:0-10100 GCA_043786575.1 Ilumatobacteraceae bacterium | reverse complement strand
GTTGGGCGACTTCATGCAGACACTCGGCGAACTGGCCCTGCGCCTCCAGCCGTTGGGTCAAATGGCCGAGACGGCGGGCGGCTGGTTCGGGTTGCGGCCGTTGGCAGCGCTGCGGTCCGGAGGCGGCACGGCCCGTGCCACACAGTTCACCAGCGGGGCCACTCCCCCACCTCCGCCTGCACCCACCGTTACAGCGCCAGCGAAAAAGGCTGCAGCCAAAAGAAAGGCCACGCCAGCCAAGAAGGCTGAGGCACAGAAGGCGCCAGTGAAGAAGGCGCCGCCGACAAAGAGGGCTGCCCCGAAGAAGGCGGCGCCGGTCAAGAAAGCTACGGCAAAGAAGGCGGCCGCCAAGCGGACGCCCGCTACCTCGCGCCCCGCCAACAAGGCACGCTGAGCCCGCGCCGCGGCCTGTCTACTTCTTGGCGACGAAGGGCAACGGCACGATGCGACCGGCCAACGCCGAGCCGCGCACATCAATGGTTACTTCGGTGCCGTCGGGTAGGTCTGGTGGCAGGAATGCCAACGCGATTCCGTGCTCCAGCACCGGCGAGAAGTTGCCGCTACTGACAGTGCCAATCTGCATGCCGTCATGCAGCACCGCACAGTCGGCACGTGGTGGCCGACGGCCATCGGTAGCAATGCCGCGCAACAGCCGTGAGACGCCGCGCTCACGCTCCACGGCCAACACCTCGCGCCCGCGGAACTCGTCCTTACCCCACGCCACCACCCAGCCGAGCCCGGCCTGCAGCGAGGTGATGCCGGCGCCCAACTCGTGGCCATGCAGCGGCAAGCCGGCTTCCAAGCGCAGCGTGTCGCGTGCGCCGAGGCCGGCGGGCATGATGCCGCACGACGTGATGGCCGACCACAGCTCGCCAGCCGCGTCAACCGGCACCGCAATCTCCACGCCCGCTTCACCGGTGTAGCCGGTGCCGGCCACGACACATCGAGCGCCGTGCCAATTCAATTCCTCCACCCGAAAGCGACCGACCTCAGCCGCGGCTGCGAACACCGCCGCCAGTCGCTCCTTGGCCCGTGGGCCCTGCACGGCCAGCACCGCCCGGTCGCGAGTGGTTTCGGTGCCGCCGATGGCCGACCGCACGCGGTCGGTGTTGGAAGCGTTCGGCATCACGTCAAACACATCGTCGCGCACCCACCACACGATGATGTCGTCCAGCACGGACGCATCGACTTCGTCGAGCAGATGGGTGTACTGCGCCCGACCTGGCGCCACCTTGTGGAGATCGTTGGTAAACGCCCACTGCAACCGGTCGAGCGCATCGGGGCCCTCAACCCGGACGGTGCCCAGGTGAGAGACGTCGAACACGACCGCATCGTGGCGACAGGCAAGGTGCTCGTCAAGCGTGCCAGCCTGATACGCAACGGGCATCTCCCAACCGCCGAACGGAACCATTTTGGCGCCCAGTTGACGGTGAAATGCGTCAAGCGGACTGACCTCGAACTCAGTCACTACACAGCCTGAGCGGCGAGCAGCAGTGACCCATCGGGATCGCTGAACTGCAACAGCGACGCATCCAGATCCGTCTTGACGCTGCCGATGGCGAGCACATTGAGCACGCCCTGGCCGCCGCGACGAACGATGTCGATCAACATCTCCCCGTCGCACAGCAATACGTCGTTGCCGCTGATCACCAGCGTGGCGGTGGCGATGTCGGTATCGGCCTGGTCGCGCAAGTATGTGAACGCCTTGCGCACCGACTCGAGCTTGATACCCGCGTCGAGCAGGCTCTTGATCACACGCAACTCGAGCAGATCGCGATAGCTGTACATGCGACGGCTACCGCTGCCGGCGGCGTCGGTGAGCGAGGGACGAATGAGATCGGTGCGCGCCCAGTAGTCCAGCTGGCGGTAGGAGATGCCCACCACGCTGGCGGCCCTGGTGCCGCTGAAACCGTCTTCGCTCATCGATGCCTCCGGCTGGTGATCACACGCAAGTAACTACGCCTGTGTAACAGGGTTGACATCGTAGGCGGCAACGGTCGCGGCGTCAAGCACTGATCGCGCGATCCAATCGCGCGCTGCGCGCGATTCAGCAGGCGCAAAGTCGTCCAGCTGGCAAAGTCGTTGAGCTGGCAAAGTCGTTGAGCTGGCAGAGTCGTCTAGCTGGCAAAGTCGTCGGGGCTGATGTCGTCAAGGAAGTCACGAAACTCGTCGAGAATCGCTTCCTCCTCCACGTCGCCAGCGTCAATGGGGGCTTCGACTGCGGCCTCATCGAGCAGCGCCTCTTCGGCGAAGATGGGCGACGAGGTACGTACCGCCAGCGCGATGGCGTCGCTGGGCCGACACGACAGCGTTTGCTCACCGGCGGGCGTCAGCAGGTGCAACTCAGCGAAGAACGTGTGCTCGCGAACTTCGGTGATTACAACCCGAGTCAGCGACGCACCCAGCGCCTGGATGACCACGACCAAGAGATCGTGGGTCAGCGGGCGCGGAGGAACGATGCCCTCCAGTGCGCTATGAATCGCCGAAGCCTCGGGCCCGCCAATGAGAATTGGCAACACTCGCGGGTGTTCGGTTTCGTGCTCGCGCAACATGACGACCGGCGTGTTAGCCGGCAACTCCACACGTACTCCGAGCAATTCCATCCGAACCACAGCGTGATGGTATCTGCCGCTGCGGCGATCAGGCTTCGAGGTGATGCTGCAGCGCGGCGTTCAGTATCGCGGCCCGCAGCTCGCCGCCCTGGCGCGCCAATTCTGTCAGTAGCGCTGAAGCCTGCTGGCGGCTCTGCGGGTTGCGCTGGCGAATGAGCGGCAGCACCAGTTGTTCGAAGAGCGCGGCTTCGCGTTCGGCAGATTGACGCCATGCCCGCAGGTGTCGCGGCTCGATACCCCGCTCGAGGAAGCCAGCCGCAGCACGCGCGATAGCGAGGTCTGTTGCGGTGTACAACGCGTTAGTACCCGAGCCGCGGCCGGTCAGGAGGCCGAACGATTCCAGCTCGGCGAGCTGCTTGCCGGTGATGCCCGCCATGGTGCACAACTCACTCGCGACATAGGTGTCGTGAGCGGTCTCGATCGATTGGCCTGCACCAGAATTCACGGATCCGTTGCCGGCGAAGAATGCGGCGGCCGGGTTGGAGGTTGCCCGGTCAGGAGCTGACGGTGACGGAACCGAGGACAGGTACGACGCCACCGGCGGTGTGACGGCCATGCGTATCTGCGCGGCTGGATGGTGGGCAGTGGGAACAACGGTGCCGTCGGGGATGTCCAGCTCGCCAGTTTCCTCAAATCCACTATCAACTGGCTGCGGCTCGCGTTCCAGCAGCGTGACATTGCGCAGCCCGCGCGGCGGTGTCATCGAACCAGTCTCGTCGATCTCGCCGCTCTCCAGCCGATCACGGATGACTCGCAGTGGAAGAAAGTTTTCGCGCTGCTCACGAAGGATCACTCGCAGCCGCTCGACGTCAAGGTCGTAGAACTTGCGATAGCCCGACGGTGTGCGCTCGGGGTCGATCAGCCCTTGGCTCTCGAGGAATCTGATCTTGGAGATGGTGACGTCGGGAAACTCCTCCAACAGGAGTGCCAAGACTTCACCGATCGAAAGGTATGGATGCTCCGGCATCGATCAGCCGGCGCCCTTCTGGAAGAACACGAGACGGAACTTGCCAATTTGCAGCTCATCGCCTTGGACAAGCGGCGCCTCGTCGATGCGCTCACTGTTGACGTAGGTGCCATTGAGGGAGCCCGAATCTCGCACCTGGTACGACTGGCCGGTGCGGATGATCTCCGCGTGCCGACGCGACACGGTGATGTCGTCCAGGCTGATTTCACCATCGGTCGCACGACCGAGCCGCGTCACGTCGGCTGCCAGCGACATGGCGGCGCCCGCCTGCGGGCCATTGCGTACGACAAGCGACGCGGCCGCCATCGAAAGGTTGCCGAGGTTGACAACGATGTCGTCCTCGGGGCCCGGTGCGTCGAGCAGCGGGTCGACCTTCGCGAGGGTGATCGTGTGGTCGCTGAGGCGGTCGAGGACGCCGCCGCACGACGAGCAGAAAGCCGCCTCCGGAGGGTTCCGGTGGCCGCACTGGTTGCAGAACACGTACGCCATTGCGACCAACTCTAACCGTCAATCAATGCTTGATATGCCGCCGCGTCGAGCAGGGCCGCCAACTGGCTCTCGTCGGAGAATTCGATGTCGCACAGCCACCCTGCTCCGTATGGATCCGAGTTGAGAGTCTCGGGGCTGTCGCTCAGTGTCTCGTTGACGGCGACGACCGTTCCGGTGAGGGGTGCGTACACATCGCTGACCGACTTGGTGCTCTCCACCTCACCAAAACTGCTTCCAGCGGTGACAGCGGACCCGAGGGTGGGCACCTGCACATACACCACGTCGCCCAGCGCGTCTTGCGCGTAGTCGGTGATGCCAATGCGGGCGCGAGTGCCCTCAACGGCAACCCACTCGTGATCGCTGCTGTAACGGAGGTGTTCGGGAACCTGCATGACGGCCACGTTAGCCGCGAGAGGAGCGCCCGGCCTTCAAGCTCGCGCGGATCGTGGGGACATAGGTGATGGCGGTGTAGTAGCTGAGCAGCAGGCCGGGGATACCCATCAGCCAGGCGGCAATGAGGAAGAACTGGTGCGCGAAAGAGTCAGTGGAGCCAAGCATGAAACCGGGCAGCGCGAACATCAACAGGAAGGTGGCCGTCTTGCCCCACCACGTCACGTCGAAGCGCTTCATCCCCATGAACAGTGTGGCGATGGCGATGACACCACCGAACACGACTTCGCGGATGACCACTAGCCAGAAGAACCACAGCGGAGGAATGCCCTTGATGATGATGCCACTGATACCCACGATGAACAGCAAGCGATCGGCAGTGGGGTCGAACATCTTGCCGAACTCGCTGACCTGATTGAACCGTCGAGCAAGCCAGCCGTCCACCCAATCGGTGGCACCTAACGCGCCGAGGAGGAACGCAGAACCAGCAACGTTGTCGCGAGAGAACAGCATCCAGATGAACAATGGAATACAGCACAGGCGTGCCAGCGTGAACAGGTTTGGCGCAGTCAGCAGCATGTGCGACGACAGTTGTTGGTCGGTTGCTTCCGTTGCGTCCACGCCGGTGAGCGTACTTGCGTACGCTTCGGTCATGAGCAACTCCTCAGTGTCAGCCGGCGCGTTGGCCGGCCAGGTCGCCTTCATCACCGGTGCTGGCTCGGGTCTCGGCGCCGCCTTCGCTCGACGACTGGCGCGCGACGGCGCGACCATCATCGTCAACGACCTCCACCCCAATGCAGCGGCCGACGTCGCGGCCGAAGTTGGAGGCGACACCGCGATCTTCGACGTGTGCGATTCGGTCGCGTTCGACGCAGAGATCGACAAGGCGGTCGAGCGGCACGGGCGGCTCGACATTCTCATCAACAACGCCGGCATTGCCCCGCCGACCGACCCGGAACGCGTACAGCAGGCCATTGCCAACCAGATGGCGCGGATGGAGGGCCGCATTGACGACCTGGTGCCGTCCAACAGCACCGTCGACCTGTCCGATGAGGACTGGGACCGGATGATGCGAGTGCACCTGTATGGCACGTTCTATGGCACCCGTGCTGCACTGCGGCACATGACACCTGCACGCCGCGGTGCCGTCGTCAACGTGTCGTCGGTGCTCGGCATGCGCCCAATGGCCGGGGCGCTGCACTATGCCACCGCGAAGGCGGGCATCATCGCATTCACGAAGTCGGTCGGACAGGAGGTCGCACCATTCGGGGTCCGCGTGAACGCCGTCTGCCCAGGCTGGATCGACACGCCGCTGCTCGAAGCGATGGACCCGATGATGATGGCCGGCATTGTGATGCAGATACCGCAGGGCCGAATGGGGCGACCTGAGGAACTGGCCGAGCTGATCCGCTTCCTGTCAGGGCCGGAGAGCAGCTATTGCAGCGGCGACATCTTTGCTGCCTCGGGTGGGTTCGCCTGATGGCCACCATCTTCACTCGCATCATCAGCGGCGAGATTCCTGGCACGTTCGTGCACCGCGACGATCAGTGTGTGGCGTTCCTTTCCATCAACCCCCTCGCCCACGGCCACACACTGGTTGTGCCCATCGAGGAGGTTGACCATTGGGTGGACCTCTCCCCCGGACTGGCCGCCCATCTTTTCGCGGTCGCCCACCGCATTGGCCGCGCGCAGCAGGCAGCATTCGGGTGCGACCGGGTCGGATTGATCATCGCCGGCTATGAGGTGCCGCACGCGCACCTCCACCTGATCCCGACGCAGCACATGGGTCAACTGAACTTCGCCAACGCGGCCACCGAAGTCGACCGGGCCGAAATGATCGACGCCGCTCACGCCATCAGAGTTGCGCTACAGGCCCAGGCCGAGCTCGGCTGACTGGGCAGCCGCCGCGGGCAGCGTCAGCTCAGGACCCGTGTTGCGCACGTTGTTGACCGCGGTACTGACCGCGTGCATCACCAAAACATCGTTGGCTGCGGGGACCAGCAAGTGCTGCAAGGCAGCGAGGTCGTTGTTGGTGGGGTCCAGCCATTCCTCCCAGTCCTCGGGCGACAGCAGTACCGGCATCCGGTCGTGCACCGGTGCCATCGTGTCGTTGGCTGCTGTGGTGATGACCGTGCAGCTGTGCAGCCACTCGGCATCTGGCCCCACAGCCTTGTCGCGCCATGTGGCCCATAGCCCAGCCACTGCCAGCGGCTGACCGTCGGCACGGTGGATGTACATCGGTGTCTTCATCGGCTTGCCCGCCTTCGACAGCGCCGCGCCGGGACCCGCCTGTTGCCATTCGTAGAAACCGTCCATCGGGATGATCAACCGGTGTTTCTTGAAGAGCCCTTTGAACGCAGGCTTCTCGGCGATGGTCTCGCTGCGCGCGTTGATCATCTTCGAGCCGATCTTGACCTCCTTGGCCCAGCTGGGTACCAATCCCCAATGAAACGGCTGCACCTCCCGCGCCCCGTTGGCATCGGCGACGACGGCGTACACATCCTGTGTTGGTGCCACGTTGTAGTTGGGCGGCAGCGTGGCGTCGCCCTCGAACGACGCGCCGAAGAATTCCGAGATCTTGTCAGCGGAATGGGACGAAACAAAGCGGCCGCACATCGCGCTGACCGTAGCCGCCGGACCAAACATCCGGGTCGCAGATCAGGATCTGATCAATTCGATGGCTTCCGACTCAAGCGGTTCGTCGAGCAACCGATTGATTCTGCAGTGGTCCTCCTGAGTGACCATCGTCGAAGGCCCGCCCTCACAGGCGGGCCTTCTTCGTTCGTCGGGCTGACAGGTTTGAACCTGCCGTCATGGAGCAGCGTCGGGTCGTCTCGATGATGCTGTCACCGGTGCGACGCGGGGATCACCGGCGCAAGCGTGAGCCCAGGGCTGACTCCGAGCGCAGTGAAGATCTCACTGCGTTCTCGCGCCCAGGCCGTGGGTGGACGGCCACCAGCAGCGGCGACGAGCGCCTCGTCGGCCCACAACGAGAGCGCAACTTCATAGGAGTAGCCAACGGCTCGCGCGCGGTCGAGTGCGAGTTCGATCACAGCTCGGCCCTCGGTCGGGCGACCTGACATGGCCAAGGCGTGCCCGCGCAAGCGCAGAGCCGCAAGTTCCAGTGGCGGGTCGTCGGGGCGTTCATGGTCGGCGAGCAAGGCGTCGACCAGGGCCAGCGTTCCCTCCGCGTCCAGGGCTCGCAGCAGCGCTTCTGCCCGCCAACGGCGAACCTCGTGGACAAAGGCATCGACCTCTTCTTCCTTGAACACCCGCTCTGCCTCCTCGAAGCGAGCAAAGGAATCCTCAACGGCGCCGCTCAACGCGTCCAGATGAGCGAGGCCGTAACCCGCGTAGGCTCGGCCCTGCCGCCAACCGATCGCGCGGCTGATTCGGTCCGCCCTGGAGAGCGCGGCGCGGGCGTCCGAGTGGCGACCCTGCAACACCATGATCATTCCGGCAGTCGAACGGCTGAGCACCTCGTCGACCCCCTGCCCGATCCGTTCGAAGGCGTTCGCCGCTCTGTCGAGTAGGTCCAATGCTTCGGCCCACTGCCCGGCCTCGTGGCGCGCAAAGGCGCTGTTCAACAACACGGTCGCCAACAGTCCATCCGCGCCCGCCTCGCCCAGCAGCCGAAGGGCCTCCTGCTCGTGGTGCTCCCGCTCGGGAAGGCGCAACTCCTGTGCGATGGCCTCGAGGTGAATGTGCGCCGTGCCCTGCAGTGTCGCGTCGCCGAGCAGTTCGGCGATCGCCAGCCCAGCCTCTGCCCACGGCTGTGCGAGTAGCGGGCGACCCTGGAGCCGCCGGATGGATGAGCGCAACAAGAGCAAGTCGGCCTCGATGAAGTCGCGCTCGCGAGTGTCATCCATCGACTCCAATGCCTGGAGGCCTCGTGTCACCCACGCCAGAGCAGCATGGAAACGGCCGACCCGACGTTGCACGCGGGCAGTCTGACGGGCTCGGCGAGCGCGATCACCCGCGGAGAGCCCGTCCACCCTGGCCAAACGACGCAACACCACCTCGGCAGCCGGCAGCCGGCCTAACAACTCGAGCGCGTCAGCGAGGTCGGCGTCGAGTTCGAAGAGCACCCCGGCGGGACTCGGATGGACTCGTCGGGCGGCGTCGGCGGCTTGCCCGGCCAACTCCGCCGCATCGGCGAGCGCACCCTGCTGCCGCGCTGATCGCGCAGCACGCGCCGCCGCCGGCCAGGCGTCCGCCCATCGTTCGGCACGCAGCAGATGAAACGCGACCACGCTGTCTTCCGCCGACTCCGCCAGGAGGTCGGCCGCTGCTGAGTGGAGTGCCCGTCGACGTTTCTTTGAGTGGCCTTCGTAGGCGACCGAACGAACCAGCTCGTGACGGAATCGCATCCGGTGCTCGCCGAACACGATGAACGGTTCCAGCGAGACCAACCGAGACTGCGTCTCCAGGTCGGTTCGCTGCAGCACCGCAGCAGCGAATGTGAGGTTGATATCGGCACCGAGTACGGCGATGTCGCGCAGCAGCAATCGATCGTCGGGTCGAAGTGCATCGATACGAGTTGCCAGGAGTTGCTCGACGGTGTCGGGAAGGTCGGGGCCGGTGCCTGCGGCGAGCAACTGAGCGAGGAACAGCGGGTTGCCACCACTTCGTTCAGCGAGCAGTCTGATGTCCCGGTCGAGGAGGTCGGTGTCGTTCGACCAGTTGGCTGCCAGTTCGACCAATGCCTCGTCATTCAAGGGCCCCAGCTCGATCCGCGTGCTCGAACCGCTCAGCACTTCGCCGCCGGGTCGGGAGGTGGCGACCACCAACCACGGCAACGTGGTCGCAGCGAGCGCCATGCGGCGCAGCAACGAACGGCCAGCCGCGTCCACCCAGTGCACGTCTTCCGCGACGAGCAGGAGCGGGTTGGGAATTGCGACGGAGAGGATGGCGACCACAGCATCATGGCGCCGGTCGAGCATGGCCACCGGGTCGAGTGAGTCCCGGGTGTCGTCGGTGGGCATTTCGACACCGAAGCAGGGAGCGGCGAGGGCTGCGAGTGGCTCGAGCGCAGGGTCGAGTTCGCGCAGCCACCTGGCGAACGTCTCGGCGTCCGGGTCCCCTGCCAACTCGGCCAAGGGCGCACGTACGGACCAGTAGGGCGACGACGACTCGTAGGGGTCGCATCGAATGGTCATGAGCATCGGACTGGCCGTCTCGTCACTTGTCGTTGCATGCGTGACCAGTTCGGCGACGATGGTGGACTTACCGAGACCAGCCTCACCGACCACCTCCACCGACCCACCGTCTCCGCCGATCGTTGCCGACCACACGGCACGCAGCTGATCGCGCTCGACCGTGCGACCGACAACCCTGGCCGGGTTGCCACCGACCTCAGCGCGCCCGACACGCTGCAACTCACCGAGCACTGCGGCATGAATCGGAACACGTTTGCCCTTCACCGAAAACGGAGGCAGCGCCTGTGTGGTGAACTCCGCGCGACTGTGCTCCAGGATCGAGCGACTCGCGACTGCAGTGCCGGGCTTCGCCGAACCCATCAGCCGTGCAGCAAGGTTCACTGTGTCGCCGAGGAACGCATGAGTTCGTCGGAGCGGGTGCCCGATCAGCCCCGTGAACACCCGACCCCGGTTGGCTCCGGCCCTTACCGGAAGGTCTGCAGT
>JAYVVY010000021.1:0-2379 GCA_043786575.1 Ilumatobacteraceae bacterium | reverse complement strand
CCGGCCTTGCGTGCGGCGAAGTACGCCACCGGGTACCCGATGGCGATGCAGCCGGCCAACGCCAACACGACGAACGCGAATGTGCGCACGAACACTTTGCGCAGGTAGCCGTTGAAGACCTCGTGCAGCACGTTGCCCATCGTCGTGAAGTCCCACTCGAGCGGGTTCCACGCCGGGATCGCAGTCTTGAGGAACGGGTCCACGGTGCCGAACGCGACCGCCATCACGGCATAGACGGACACCACGAAAAACGCGATCAGCCAACCGACACCGGGAAGCGCGAACACCGCCCAGGAGCGGGTGGATGCTCGTCGAGTTGCAACGGCCACCGTCACGCGGTCAGCCGCCAGCGGTGAACTTGGCCCACGCCGTCTCGAACTTCGCGTCGCCCTCTGCGCCGAGCGGCCTGAGATAGATGGCCTTTGCAATCTCCTCGTTGGTTGGCACGCAGTTGCGTAGATGCTCGGGTACGTAGCCGGCGGCAATCACGTAGTCGGCGTCAAGCTTGGCGACGGCTGGCAGATAGCCGACCCAGCTGAAGTTCTTCTCCGCAACGTCGTTGTCGAGCAGGTAGTTGAGATACAGATGAGCCAGCACGGGGTTCTCGGCGTTTGCCAACACGCCCATGCTGTCGTTGGTGACCACGTACTCGCCGGCGGGCGGGTGCCAGAAGCCCAACACCTCGTCCGACACGCCCTCCGGCAGGTAACCGGCGGCACCGGCGATCAGGTCGGCGCTCCAGGTTTGGGCGATTGAGGTCGTTCCTTCCGGGATGTCCTTGTAGGCCTCGATGTTGACCTTCACATTGACCAGATCGATGAGCTCGGTCACGTCGGCCAGCGCCTGATCAATGACCTTCTGGTCGGTGGTGTTGACCTCGGTGATGCCTTTGCGCAACATCGCCATCGTGAATGCTTCGCGCTCGTCATCGAGCACCGACACCTGCCCCTTGAAGTCAGTGGCATTCCAGATGGTGTCCCAACCCTGCGACTCCACGAGAGCGGGCTCGATGCGGTCGGTGCGATAGCCGATGCCAGTACCGAAGAACGTGTAGGGCACGGAGTACTTCGCGCCCGGGTCGTACCACGGGTCGTTGAAGGTGTCGATGACGTTGGCGAAGTTGGGGATGTAGCTCCTATTGAGCGGCTGGATGAGGCCGCCGGCGATCAGGTTGCCGATAGAAGTGCCCGCCATCGAGTGATGCACGTCGGCCTTCACGGCTCCCGAAGCCAATTTTGTGGTGGCCTCTGTGTCGGTGTCGATGGTGGTGATCTCCACCTTCACGCCGTACTTGGCCTCGAAGTCGGCGATGACCTCCAGGTTGACGTAGTCGGCATAGTTGATGATGCGTAGCGGTCCCTTCTCGGGCTTCAAACCATCCGCAATTCCGGCGCTCACCTGCGAGCGTTCATCGTCGCTGCCGCCGCATGCCTGCAGCAGTGGTGCCCCCGCACCGATCAGCACACCCAACTGAACGGACCGGGCGAGAAAGTCGCGACGGGACTGGCTCATATGGTTCTCCCCAGAGTTGATTGACTCATGAGTCAGAATAGCAAACATACGCGACGTGCTCGGTTGTGTGTCGTGCTCGTGGAGGTAGCCATGAATGTGCAAGTCCGCCAGATCGATCCACCGCCTGGTATCGCCCAGGCGCGCACGCTGCCTGCCGAGTGGTACTCGACTGCGGATCATCACGAATCTGAGCTGCAGTCGATCTGGCGCAACGAGTGGGTGTGTGTTGGTGACGTTACCGACATGCCGGAAGCTGGCGCATGGAAGGCACTGCTGGTTGGTGAACTGCCGGTGTTGTTGATTCGCGACCGCGACGGTGTGCTACGCGGCTTCCTCAACGTGTGCCGTCACCGTGCGGCGCCGCTGTGCGACATCGATACGGAAGGCAGCGGTGCGGCACTCAGCTGTCCGTACCACGCATGGCTGTATCGGCTGGACGGGTCATTGGCGCGTGCCCAGGGTGTCGGCACGCCAGAGGGCTTCGACGTTGCTGACTACTCACTCAAGCCGGTTCTGGTCAGCTTGTTTCGACGCTGGGTGTGGATTCGCGCTGACCAAAACGCTGCAAACCCCGACTTTGGACCGCTCGGCTCGGCAATCGACGCGTTCGCGCTGGAGGACATGGAGGTCGTTCTCACCGAGACCGATGAGGGCGAGTTCAATTGGAAAGTGCTACTGGAGAACTACAGCGAGAATTACCACACACCGTTCGTGCATCCAGAGATCGACACCTCACCGACGCACGACTACCCGATGGTGAGTGACGGTTTGGTGTTGTACGCGTGGGATCGTCCGCTGCGGCCAACCGACGACGCCGGACGTGTGACGGCGTCGCTGTTGCCCGGAGAACCGGGTTGGGAGGCGATT
>JAYVVY010000020.1:0-5309 GCA_043786575.1 Ilumatobacteraceae bacterium | reverse complement strand
CCAACGACAGCCTGTTGCGTTGGTGCCTGCACGCGCGACCGTGGCGGCGTAGGTGCGTTCTCGTTCTCCCAGCGATCCGTCATCACCAGGTCGGCGAGTGGCTGGCGCTTCGACCAGCCAAAGCGTTCCAGGCCGGGGCCGGTCTGGCGTTCGTCGGGGTAGCCAATGCACAGCCAACCGAGCGTCTCCACGCCATCGGGAATGCCCAGCAGTTCAGCGAGGTCGTCGGGGCGGAACAGCGTGACCCAGCCGACCCCCAGACCCGCCGCCCGCGCTGCCAGCCACAGGTTCTGAATGGCGCATGCGCACGACCACATGTCCGAGTCTGCGAACGTTGCCCGGCCAAGCACACCCGCCGCCTCGGCGCGTCGATCGCAGCACACCACCAGGCCCACTGGCGCCTCGCGGATACCTTCCAACTGCAGCGTCAGCAGCTGCCGGGCCGAGTCCTCATCCATCCCGGCCGCCTGGGCCAGCCGCGCTTGGTCCGCCAACCAGGCGGCCTTGGCACGGGTTTCGCCGTCGCTGACCACAATGAACCGCCACGGTTGACTGTGGCCTACCGACGGGGCGCTGTGCGCGGCCTCTAGCAGGCGTTGCAGCGTTGCCTCGCCAAACTCATCGGGGCGAAAGCGGCGTACATCGCGACGAGCCGAAATGATCTGGTGGATCGTGTCCTGTTGGTCGGGGTCAAAGGCCCAGCCGTCGAGATCGTTCGCTCTGTCGTGCGCGCTGGTGGTGTCTCCGATGAGGGGCACTGGACGTTCGTACTCCGTCGCTGACCGTCGCACGATTGCAGCTGGCTGGTCGCTCACACAACGAAGCTACAAGGGCCCAGACGGCACGACACGACGGACGCGAGCGTGCCCGGCCGGGTGAGGGCCGGGCACGATCGTTTCCGCTCTGCGGAGTCAGGCGGTCTTGGCGGTGCGGCGGTGGTGCACCACACCGAGGACTACCAGGATGGCCATGACTGCGGCGGCGAGGAAGGCACCGATGGCAGCGATGCCAGCAATGGTGCCGACTGTCGACCAGGCGTAGGCGGAGAGCAGCAGGCCCCTCAGGGTTTCGCCCTTGAAGAGGGTGTTGCGCTGCCCGGAAATGCCGGCGGCGGTTGCCTTGAGTGCATCAATCTGTTCCGGCGGGGCACCGGCGGCGACGGCTTCGGTGACGGCTGCGTTGGCGGCACGCTCGGGGGTACCGAGGTCGGCGAAGGTGGCCCCGTCAGCAATCTTCTGCAGGTGACCGTTGATGTAGCTGGCGTAGCCTTCGGCCTGGTCGCCGGTGGTCAGGCGTTGGCCAGCGAACCCCAGCAGGTCGGTGCGGCCCTCTTCCGTCAGTGCGGCGGCGTCGGGGAACGAGATGTTCTGCGACGACAGCTCACGCTTGACATAGTCGTTGGAGAAGTTGTTTCCCCAGGTCAGCAAGATGCCGGCAACAAGGAAGACGACCATGGCAACGGCACCAAAGCCGATGAGGACGGCGTCAATTGTTCGTCGGGGCAGCGCAACGACGGGTGTAGTAGGGGTCGAGCCGGGTGTCGGCTCGACGGCGAGTGGTGGTGCTTCGAGTGTGGAACTCATGGCGTATTCCTCCGAGTAAGTCAGTTGCTTCTGACATCACCGTAAGAAATCTGCCTCGAAAACGTCAGAGCAGCGAGACCGCGACGTGTGTGACGTTGTGCCCTAATGCCGAACGGCTCAAACCTTGGGTTTACTTCGGTTGGGACCGACGCTCGGCAAGGCGGGCTGCGTAAACCGCTGCCTGCGTGCGATGGTGCATGCCCAGCTTCGCCAAGAGGTTGGAGACGTAGTTCTTCACCGTCTTCTCAGCCAGAAACATCTGCTCAGCGATCTGTCGATTGGTCAACCCATCGGCGAGGTGCCCGAGGATGGCGCTCTCCTGCGGCGACAGGGCTGCGGTCAGCGCATCTTTCGGTGGGTTGCGGAGACGGTCGATTACTCGTGCAGTCACCATCGGGTCCAGCAATGAATGGCCAGCCGCAGCACGGCGCACACTCTCAATCAAGTCAGACCCGCGCACCTCCTTCAACACGTATCCGGCAGCGCCGGCCATGACCGCGTCGAAGAGCGCTTCGTCGTCATTGAACGACGTCAGCATCAGGCATTTGAGATCGGGCATTGAGGATCGCAACTCGCGACATACCTCAATGCCAGACCCGTCCGGCAGCCGCACATCGAGGATTGCGACGTCGGGTGAGGTGGCTGGCACGCGGTGAAGCGCCTCCGCGGCGGAGCCAGCTTCGCCGACGACTTCAAGGTCGTCGGCGCTCTCCAACAGCTCTCGCACGCCGCGGCGAACAACTTCATGATCATCGAGAAGGAACACCCTGATCACTGTCACTGACATAACCTAGCTGTGTTGGGCCGTAACCTCTGGGGGTGCCCAATCGTTTCGAGTTTGCCGGTGCGAAGCAACTGCTTCGTTTGCTCGATGCGGTGATGGCCATCGGCGCCGAGCAGACCCTGGCCGACGCGCTGCGACGCATCACCGAAGTCGCCGCCGAGCTGGTCGACGCCCAATACGCCGCTTTGGGCGTCTTGGACGAGTCGCGCTCGCGCCTCTCCGAATTCGTCACTGTCGGCCTCGATGACCACCAGCGAGAAGTGATCGGGGCGCCGCCAGAAGGGCACGGTATTCTCGGATTGCTCATCCTCGAGCCCAGGCCGTTGCGGCTGCCCGATCTCACAGCGCACCCTGAGTCGTTTGGGTTTCCCCCAGGGCACCCGCCGATGACATCGTTTCTCGGTGTGCCGATCCGCCTGCGCGGTGTCGTGTACGGCAATCTCTACCTCACCAACAAAGCCAACGGTGAAGTGTTCACCGACGTCGACCAGGAATTGGTGGTCGGCCTCGCTGCCGCCGCCGGCGTAGCAATCGAGAACGCTCGGCTGCAGGAGCAGAGCCGCACCGCAGGGCTGCTCGACGAGCGCGAACGCATCGCTCGCGACCTGCACGACGATGTGATCCAGCGACTGTTCGCCACCGGTCTTTCTTTGCAGGCAGCGGCACAAATGGTGAAGGAGCCCGTAGCAGTCGAGCGAATCATGCGCGCCGTCGACGATCTGGACATTTCCATTCGCCAGGTGCGTGCAACCATCTTTGAATTGCATCAACGCTGGGCAATCTCGCAGAGTGTGCGCAGCGAGATCGTGGCCATCTGCGAAGAGTCCGCCAAGGCACTCGGCTACAAGCCGTCGTGCGACATCGTCGGCCCCATCGACAGTGCAATCACCGAGCCCGCACGCGGGCACCTGCTGCTGTGCTTGCGGGAGGCGCTGTCAAATGTCGCTCGCCACGCACACGCCTCCGCTGCAGAGGTAGCCGTTGCCGTGCAAGACGGTCGGCTGACACTGCAGGTTGGCGACAACGGGGTGGGCTATTCGCCCGTGCCGGGCCGCCAGTCCAGCGGGCTGGACAACATGTTGGTGCGCGCCGAATCCCTCGGCGGTCGTTCCTCCATTGCCGCTCGCGACGAACGTGGCACCTTGGTCATCTGGGAAGTTCCGATCGCTGCGGAGTTGACCGAGACTGTGCTGAATGGGTCCCAAGGCCCTAGCTGAGGTACCGGCCAGCCAGCCACGCTGATCGGTGTGCAACTCAAGGCGCCCACAATCGAGCGGTTGGTCGTCGGTCTCGACGACACCTCCGCCGACGCCGGTGTCCTTGCGTGGGCGGAGCAGGAGGCGGCCGCCAGGCAATGCCCGTTCCGCGTTCTCGCAACCAGAGGCGACAACCCGGACGACTTCCTCGACGAGGCTGCCGACGCCACACTGTTGATAGTGGGCACGGAACCACTCGCCGGCGGCGGCCGACGGGGCTCATGCCCAATGGTGGTCGTGCGGGGTACGCAGCGCAAACAACTGCGGCGCATCGTCGTCGGTGTCGACAGCTCCAACGCGTCGGCGGCGGCACTGGACTGGGCGATGGCCGAGGCCGCCCGCCATCACGCAACAGTGAGGATCGTCCATGCGTGGCAGCAGCCGACCCACGGCGAGTGGTCGCTGCGCGGCACCGATTTACGCCAGGCCGACGCGCAATGTATTGCCGACCTCGCCGCCGACTTGTACGAGGCGGGGCCCGAGCCGCGGATTGAACGTCGAGCAGTCCAGGGCCAGGCAGCCGAAGTACTGATCGCTGAGAGCGTCGGCGCCGATCTGCTGGTGGTGGGCTCACGTGGTCGCAGCGGATATCGAACGCTGCAGTTTGGGTCGGTCGCACTTGCGGCGGTGAACGGCGCCGACTGCCCGGTGGTGGTCGTGCATCCGCGTTTACACAGATCTGGGACTGGGGACCCTGGTGACACAAACGGAACCCGGAGAGTATGAACACATGAGCGAAACAGTGAACGTCGGCTACAGCGGCAGCGATACCTCGGCGGAGGCCGTGACGTGGGCCGCTACAGAAGCTGCTGTGCGCGGTGCCGCGCTGCGGATCGTCACGTGTGTTGAAATGCCGGTGGTCTCGGGCGAGGCCGCGCTTGGCTGGAATTCTGGCGCCGCCTACGAGGCCATTCGCGAGGCGTCGATATCGTCGTCCGAGGGGATGGCCGCAAAGGTCAGGGCCGGGTATCCAACGTTGGCGGTGACCGCCGAGGTCATTCCCGGGCCGGCCGCGAGCGCTCTACTCACCGATACTGCAGCCACGGACCTCATCGTCGTGGGCGCAAGTAGCCACGAGGGCGCGGCTGCCTTCTGGCTGGGTACCACCCCCCGACAGCTCGTGCACAACAGCCCGTGCCCCGTCGCAGTCATTCGCGGTGCCGCCACTCAAGGCGCCCCCGATCGCATAGTCGTGGGTATCGACGGCTCGGAGACCTCCGATGCTGCCGTTCTGTGGGCCGCCGACGAAGCCGACCGACACAAGGTCAACCTGCACCTGGTGCACGGATGGTCGTACGCGTACGCCCCGGTCGACGCCAGCGCCACCCAGGCTCGCGACCTCACCGAGGTAGATGCGGACATCACATTGAACCGTTCGATCGAGCTTGCCCGCGAGCGCTGCGGCGCCACCGTCACCGGCCAGTTAGTGGAGGACAGCGCAGTGACCGCAGTGCTGGAAGCAGTGCGAGACGGCGACTTGCTGGTGTTGGGCTCTCACGGTCGCGGTGGCCTACGCGCACGCCTGCTGGGTTCCACCGTCAACAGCGTCCTCGATGTTGCTTCGGTGCCGGTAGTAGTAGTCCGCCCCGTACCAGCGGCGTAGCCCCACGCTGACACGGAACATCAACGCCTGGGCAGGCGGGCAACATTTGGTGCCAGTGTCCCCGGCCATACATGCGCAGGTTC
>JAYVVY010000019.1:0-3259 GCA_043786575.1 Ilumatobacteraceae bacterium | reverse complement strand
GCGATGATGACTGCGTCGGCCTCGGCGATCTGTCGCCGGAAGGCATCCACTGCGTCACCGGCGGCATCGACCAGCTCTGGCCGAAATGGCGGCACCGTGCCGAGCAGCGTGTCATCGGCGACGTCGGCACCGAGCTGCATAAGGACTCGAGTAACGACACCCAAGAGTGAGCGATTTGTAGAGGCGGCGCCCAAACTGCCGCACACCGTCAGAATCCGTGGTGTCCCTCTTTGTGCCTCCGTCATAGCTCGAAGTTACTTGGGATCGTAACGCCGTAGACTTCGCACTAATTAGACCAGGAGACAAACAATGGCTCGCTACGTCACGACGGTTCGCACCCAGCAGACCCCCGCCGAGGTGTTCGCCTATATGGCAGACCTCCGCAACTTTGCGCAGTGGGACCCCGGCGTCAAGAAAGTTGTTCAGGTGAAGGGCGCGGCGGGTGGCGCAGACGCAGAGTTCGATGTGACCGTCTCCGGTACCACGCTGCGCTACGTCACCGAGGTCTACGAACCAGATACGGCCCTGGTGGTCATCGCCAAAAGCCGCACCTTGAAGTCGACCGATCGAGTCACGGTGGTAGCTGACGGGGCCTCGACGTTGGTCACCTACGACGCGCTGCTCGAACTGAACGGAGTGTTGCGCTTCGCCGACCCGATTCTCGGCCTCGCATTCGGTCGTATCGGCGATCGGGCTGCAGCCGGCCTCCGTCGGGCGCTATCGGGCGAGGACGTGCCGGCGTGAACGCTCCAGCGGCTCCAAGTGCAGAGAGTTCGGCCTCGGAAAGCACCGTGCAGCGCGTTGTCGACTCGGTCCTGGAGGCGCCGGTGTTCACCAGCTTCACTCGTCTCGGCTATGACGCTCGATCCCGCGTGGCCGGGTGGAAGCCCATTGGTGACTACGACGCCACAGGTCGCGTGGTATTGGTGACGGGCGCGACGTCGGGCCTCGGCCTGGTGACTGCGGAACAGTTGGCAGCAGCGGGAGCGACCGTGGTGCTACTGGGTCGCGACGAGGCAAAAACCAATCGTGTCCGCGACGAGATCGCTACCCGCACGGGGAGCGACCTGGTCTCGGCCGTCGTCGGGGATATGGGCGACCTGGTCGCAGTTCGGCGAGTCGCAGAGGAGCTGATTGGCAGGCTCGACCGGCTGGATGTGTTGATCCACAATGCAGGCGCATTGAGTGCAACCCGCCAGCTGTCGCCGCAGGGCACAGAGCTCACCGTCGCCAGTCAAGTCGTCGGGCCGTTCCTGCTGACCACCCTTTTGTTGCCCCTTCTGCAGCGTTCAGCTCCGGCTCGTGTGCTCACGATGTCGTCCGGCGGTATGTACGCCAGCCCCCTACGCGTCAAGGAACTGGAGATGGGTGACGACTACAAGGGAAGCGAGCAGTACGCCCGCGCCAAACGAGCGCAGGTCACGCTCAATGAGATGTGGGCCTTGAAGTTCCCAGAGCGAGAGGTGGTGTTCCAGGCAATGCACCCGGGCTGGGCCGATACGCCTGGTGTTCGCGACTCGTTGCCAACGTTCCGCAAAATCGTCGGCCCGCTCCTGCGGTCGCCGCAGCAGGGCGCCGACACGATGGTGTGGCTGACACTGGACGACGGACCCCCACTAGCCACGACCGGCAAGTTCTGGCTCGATCGACATCAGCGGTCGATTCACAAGCTGCCCAATACCCGGTCGAGCGATACACCCGAACGGCGCCAGCAGTTGTGGGACTGGGTCGCAGCTGCCGCTCAGTAAGGTGCCGTGCATGGGTCGGCGCAGAGAATGAACTGGGCCGACTTTGCGTTAGCTGTGGTGACGTCGGCCGTTGGCGCTGTCGGCGGGCTCGGCGGGGCTGTGCTGCTGGTCCCACTGCTGGTCCTCAGCGGCACGCCTGCGCGGGCCGCGGCGCCGCTGGGATTGGTGTCGGTAGCCGCTGGTTCCACTGCCGCAGGTGCTCGCCAACTGCAGGGCGGTCTGGTCAATCATCGCCTTGGAATCACCACCGAGTTGTTTGCCAGTACCGGCGCCATTGTCGGTGCGCTCGCCAGTGGTCTTGCCAGCGACCGGTTTCTCAAGCTGGTGCTCGCGGGTGTCGCATTGGCGGCGGGGGTGTTGGGAGGCCGACGCAAGGGAATTCGCAACCTGCCACAAGCGGGGCTGTCCGGCGCCGACGTCGGCGAGCATGTTGGCTCATTGTCGGGCGTGTACCAGCTTGATGCCGGCTACGTGCCATATCACGCCAACCGCTTCGGTATCGGTGCAGCGCTCTTCGCGGTGTCTGGTCTGATTGCAGGGCTGGCCGGTGCCAGCGGTGGATTTGTGAAGACGCCCGCCAGCAGCGAAATGATGCATGTCCCTGTGCGGGTGGCGGCAGCCACCACTACCTTCACCATCGGCGTCACCTCGGCGGCAGGCTTGATCGTGTTTGCATTTCAGGGCCGCCTTGATCTCCGTACGTGTGCGACGGTCTGTGCCGGCGCAATCATCGGTGGGAATGCGGGCGCTTCGTTGCAATCTCGGCTGTCGCCACCGCAGGTTCGTACGTTCCTCAGCGTCGCCCTGATCGTCATCTCGGTGGTCTTGGCGGTTCGTGCATGAACGCCGCACCACCTCAGCTGGACACGCCGGTGCGGGGAATGCAGCGAGCAATGCAATTAGCGACCATGGTGGCATTTGGCCTCGCGGTCGTTGGTGCCATACTGCCCAACGGCGTTGGTCACGCTGCCGCGGTTGCGGTTGTCGCGTTCATCGTTGCGGTACCACTGTTGCGGGTGCTCACTCTCGGCATCCACTGGCTACGACTGGGTGATCGGCGCTTTGCCGGCGTTGCGCTGGGGCTGCTGCTGATCGTCGCCGTCGGGTCGGCCATCGCTGCGCTCTACAACCGCTGATGTGCGAAAAATCTCCGCGAGATGTGGTTGCGTGTGTGAACCTGATGAGCGCGATATGCTGTTCTCTTCAAGGGTTCCCGCTTTGGCGGATCCACGTCGAAGGTGAGGGCCCAAATGGCCACAGGTACTGTTAAGTTTTTCAACGCAGAAAAGGGTTACGGCTTCATTTCCCGCGAGCAGGGCGAAGACGTGTTCGTGCACTTCTCCCAGATCCAGGGCGAGGGCTACAAGTCCCTCGTCGAGGGTCAGAGCGTCGAGTTCGACGTTGCCCCCGGTCGCAAGGGTGAAGAAGCACAGAACGTCCGCCCGCTCTGAGCAGCAACGGTCGTGCCAAGCGCGACCGCGAGCGCGCCAAGCAGGAAAAGGCGGCGATCA
>JAYVVY010000018.1:0-11981 GCA_043786575.1 Ilumatobacteraceae bacterium | reverse complement strand
GAAGTCTTCAGTTCACCGAGGGTCGTTGCGCGGTTGGACATCAGGCGACCATACCCGCGGTTACGGCGGCATGCGGAGGCGAGCCTCCGCTGAATGCGGAGGCGAGCGTGCGGCGAATAGCCGTTACGATCTCACGCGTGGAGTTGTCGGGAACGTGGCGGGCATGCATCGCCGATGACGAGGTGCGCCGAGACGGGGTCAGCCTCGAATACGACGACTCCTCGTGGTCAACGATCAGCGTTCCAGGCCACTGGCGCTCCACGGCTGAATTCGCCGACAGCGACGGCCCTTTGCTGTACCGGCATCGCTTCCATCTCGATACGCCGACGGACGGCGAGCGTCGCTTCGTCACCCTCGAGGGCATCTTCTACCAGGCCGACGTGTGGCTGGACGGCGCCTACTTAGGCGACCCCGAGGGCTACTTCTTTCCGCACAGTTTCGACATCACCGACCTCTCCCGCCTGGCTACGGATCACGTGCTGGCCATCGAGGTGTCGTGCTCGCCGCAACGCCAGCGGGCTTCGAAGCGCAACATCACGGGCGTGCTGCAGCACTCCGACGCAATCGATCCGTCGTGGAACCCCGGTGGATTGTGGAGGCCGATAACCATCGACAGCACCGGTGCCGTGCGCCTCGACAGGCTGCGGGTGTTATGCCGCGACGCCAATGATGCCCGCGCTCACCTGCGCCTGCACGCACGGCTCGATGCCGATCGGTCGCGTTCGGTGCAGGTCCGAACATCAGTCGATGGGCTAGTGCTGGCCGAACACACTCAGCCGCTCGCAAAGGGTCTCAACGAACTCGACTGGACACTGGACATCAAGGACCCTGAGCTGTGGTGGCCATGGAGCCTCGGCGATCAGCACCTCACCGAAGTGCTCGTCGAGGTGCTCGTTGACGGCGAGGTCAGCGACGAGCGCACCGTACGCACCGGCCTGCGCGAGGTTGCGATGCAGGACTGGACGTTCTCGGTCAACGGTGAGCGGTTGTTTGTGAAGGGTGCCAACCTGGCGCCGACACGTGCAGCGCTCGCGGATGCAACGCCAGCCGAAGTGCGCCGCGATGTGGAATTGGCGCGGGATGCCGGCCTCGACCTGATTCGCGTCAACGGGCACGTGGCGCGACCCGAGGTCTACGACGCGGCCGACGAACTGGGCATGCTCGTGTGGCAGGACTTCCCACTGCAATGGGGCTACGCGCGTACCATTCGCAAGGAAGCCGTTCGCCAAGCGCGCGAGGCTGTTGACCTGCTTGGCCATCACCCCAGCATCGCCGTCTGGTGCGCACACAACGAGCCGTTAGCAGCTCACGACGCTCGCGGTAAAGCCCTGGGCTCCTCCATTATTCGCAACGTCCTGCAGCAGCAGCGGCCAACGTGGAACAAGACCATTCTCGATCGCTGGGTGAAGCGGGCGTTCGAAGCCGCCGATGAGACACGGAGCGTCATTGCGCACAGTGGAGTTGCCCCCCACATTCCGCAGTTGGACGGCACCGATAGCCACCTCTTCTTCGGTTGGTTTCACGGTGAAGGCGCCGCGATTGACGGTTTCGCCGCCACCGTGCCGCGCATGGTCCGCTTCGTCAGCGAGTTCGGTGCGCAGTCGGTGCCGAACAGCGCCGACTTCATGCAGCCGGATCGTTGGCCCGCACTCGACTGGCATCATCTGGCCGAACACCACGGCTTGCAGATCGATTCATTCGAGCAGCACGTGCCGCCGGGTTCGTACGCAACGTTCGACTCGTGGCGCGAGGCCACGCAGCGGTATCAAGCCGAACTGCTGCGCCACCACATCGAGACCTTCCGCCGACTGAAGTACCGGCCCACAGGTGGCTTCTGTTTGCTCGGTCTCAACGACCCTTCGCCGTCTGTCTCGTGGGGAGTACTCGACCACGAGCGGCGCCCGAAGCTGGCGTACCAGGCGGTCATCGACGCCTGTCGACCCGTCATCGTCGTCGCTGATCGGCTGCGTGATTCGCTGATTGCTGGCGAGGCGATTGCGCTCGACGTCCACGTGGTCAGTGACCTGCGAACGCTGCTGGAAGCGGTGAAGTGCACCGCCGCGCTGCGCTGGCCCGGCGGCAGCCACGAGTGGACGTGGGGCGGCGACGTTCCACCCGATACCTGCGTCCGCGTGGGTACCGCACAGTTCGTGGTTCCCGAGGTGGCCGGCGAGCTGTGGCTGGACCTGACGCTTGAGCATTCGGCGACCACCGTCACCAACCGCTACACGTCCGTCGTGCACAAGCGCAACAATCTCAGCGCACAGATCTAGGCCGCCGCCCTCTTCCTGGTAAGGTCGAGTCCAATTGTCTCGGGAGGGCACACATATGTCAGAAGAAGAGTTGATCGAGTACGTCGCGGGTCACACCGGCCACAGTCGCCGCAAGTTCCTCGAGCGCTTGCTCGTCGGTGCAGCGTTCGCTGCGCCGGTGATCGCATCGTTCTCCATCGGTGGCGCAGCGTCGCCGAAGCGATCGCCGCTTGACGCTGGCGCCAACACGCTGCCTGCCTGCGGCCCAAACACGTTCTTCGATGAGTCCTCCAACACGTACATCGACATGTTCACCAACCTGCCGTGCGATCCTGACGGTGGCTCGAACACAACGGTGACAACCACCACATTGGCGCCCACCACCACAACGGCCGCTCCGACAACGACGGCCGCTCCGACGACGACGGCCGCTCCCACCACCACCATCCCCGTGACCACCACAACTGGTCTGGGCAGTGGCGCTGGCGTGCCCGGAGAGATTCCCGCCACCAAGTGAGCAATGGTGTGCCACTGATTGCAGCGGCCATCATCGTCAAGGACGAAGCCGACCATCTTCGCCGTTGCCTCGCGTCTGTGCGGGAACTGTGCGACGAGATCGTCGTCGTCGACACGGGCAGTTCTGACGACACCGTTGCGGTTGCACACTCCTTCGGTGCCACCGTGCTTCACCGTCCATGGGACGGTGACTTCTCGGCGGCGCGTAACCTCGGCCTCAACGCGATAGATGCCAACTGGATCCTGTACATCGACGCCGACGAGGAAGTGCAAGGCGTAGACGTCGCTGCAGTTCGCAGCACGCTCGCAGCAGCGGAAGGTGTCGCCGGGTTTCTCGTCAAGTTCGCCACCCACGTCGGGTGGACGCCGTTTTGGGAACACCGCATTTGGCGCCATCGAGACGACGTTCGATTCCGCGGCGTAATCCACGAAACACCCGTGCCCGATCTGCGCAGAATCGTGAACGACGAGGGGAAACGCTTCGAACGCATCAACCTCTTCATGCAGCACTACGGGTACGAAGGCGACCAGACGGTCAAACACGAACGCAACCTACCAATGCTGCTGGAGCAGCTGAAGAACGCTCCGCGGCGCGTGTACCTATGGAACCACCTTGGCCGCGTGTACAACGGCCTTGGTCGCACTGCGGATGCCGAAGCAGCGTGGAAGCGTGGCCTAGAGATCGTGCGCGAGGACGGCCTCCGCGAACCCGTCGACATCATTGTCTATGGCTCTATGGCAATCCACCTCGTCAATCTCGGCCAGGACGCTACGGCGATCATTGAGGAAGGTCTGGCGCTGGATCCTCAGCACTACACGCTGCATTTAGCACTCGCCGGGCAGTTGATGGTGCAGAGCGAGTGGCGTGAGGCACTCATTCCGTTGCAGTCGCTGATCGATCTAGACGACCAAGAACTCAGCCGATCTGTGGTGGCCTACGCCCGTCAAATATTCAACCTCTGGCCCTTGAGAATGCTTGCCGATTGCCACTTCGAACTCGGCGAGTTCGAAGAGGCAGCCGCCGCCTACGAACGTGCAGCGACCGTGGGCGGAGACTCACTGGAGATGCGCACGAAGGCCGCTGCCAGCCGCAGCCTCGGCGCGCGGGCACGATGACCTCAGACGATCAGGCCCTCGGCGCGCAACTTCTCGATTATGCCCTCGACCTCGACGGCTGGCGTTTCCGGCAGCCCGAACGCCGTCTGTACCAGCTGCGAGATTGCGGCAACGTCGTTGTCTCCGGTGCACAGTTCAAACACCAGCGTGGCAGTCACGTTGAGATGGTGCACCCTGCGGCTCACCGGTTCGAACACCACCAAACCATCGTCGACTTCAGTGGTGTCGAGGTTGGACGCTTGCACAGGAAGATCGCTCACGACCGACGATCGTACGCGAGCGTCGAGGGTCGGTCGCGATTCTGTGAGTAAGAGTCGACACATTGTGAATCCGAGCGACTGGCCCGCGCCGTTGGCCTACGGCTGCGAGTTTGACGGCAGCGGGTACGCGGTGGCAGCCCGGCGGTACATTCGCGCGCTCCGTCGAGCAGGTGTCGCGGTCACGTGGCAGCCCTTGGAGAACACGCTCGACGGTCGCAGGTGCGCCCACAACCCGTTCATGGCGCCACCAGAGCTGCTCGCACTTCCCCGAGCGACCGGCGACGAAGCCACCGTTCTGGCGCATTGCATGCCGCAGTCGTGGGGCGAACTACGCGCCGTGCTTGGTTCGACGCGGCTTATCGGCCAGACGGTCTGGGAGGCCGACGTCGTGCCCGCGCGCTGGCAGCGCGAGCTCGCGCCAGCCGACGAGATATGGGTGCCGACCGAGTGGAACGCCTCGACACTTCGAGCGGCCGGCATGTCGGCACACGTCCACGTAGTGCCTCATGTAGTCGACAATGGCGACTTCACCTCCCCACCGCTCGCCTTGGATCCGTCCAGATTCGTGTTCGCCTCGGTGTGCACATGGGACTGGCGCAAGCGGCCGGACCTCCTACTGCACGCGTACCTGCGCGCTTTCACTGCCGCCGACGATGTCTCGCTGGTGCTCAAGACCGGATCCGACGTGCTGTCGTGGCCCAATACAAGTGGTGCGGACCTAATGACGTGGAGGCAGGTTATGCAGATCGTGCGCCAGTACCCGGATGCCGCCCACGTCGTGTTGGACACTGAGTCGTGGACCGACCAGCAGATGGCGGGGCTCTGGCAGCGTGCCGACTGCTACGTGTCGCTCACCAGCGTGGAGGGCTGGGGACTGGGGGCCTTCGACGCTGCGGTTGCGGGCGTGCCGCTCATCATCACCGGATACGGCGGCCAACTCGAATGGTTGGGCAACGACCACGCCGGCCTCGTACCGTTCACGATCGTGCCCGCCGACCATCCCGATCAATCGATGTTCGAGCCAGGCATGACATGGGCGTTAGCCGATGTCGACGCGGCGGTCGACCTGATGCGTGCGGCAGTCGCTGGCGACGCCGGGTTCGTGACCGCCGCGCCCGCTCTGTCCTTACGACTCTCACAGCACTATTCAGAGTCGACTGTCGGCACCCTCATGCGCGGACTGCTCTCGTGACCGCACCGACTCCACGCGCAGGCGTCAAGGACGCCGTCGCCGTTCACCTGCACACCCATCGGCGCAGCGGTACTCATCTGTTGATGGAATACCTCACACAACAGATGGGGGTAACGACCACCAAATCGCATAGTTTTGCGCGCCGAAACAATGGGACCGTGGTGTACCTGCTTCGCAATCCGGTCGAGGTGCTGTGGTCGACGTACCGCTGGTTCGTGCACGGCCGGAGCTCGAACACACGAATCGCGACCGCGTTGGCTGACGTCAGCTTCGACGCCTTCCTGCGCGGCGAGGCAGGTCTGATGGTCGGGTTTGAAAGCCTGGCGGCACCACCACGCGACAGCTTCGAACACGACCGCGGGATGCTCTATGACCCCATCCGATTTTGGGCGGACCATGTGCGCTCTTTCGTTTCCACGGGCGAGCCGCCGCTGACCATCCGGTACGAGTCACTGGTTGCCGATCCTCGCCTTACTGTCGAGCGCGTGGCCCACGCCCTGCATCTCCCCATGCCTGTCACATTCCGACCTATCGGTCGCGACGAGTTGGTGGGCCATGCACCCTCCGGTTCCGATGCTCCGGCTGCCATCGAGCAATGGCATCAGTCGTCGCTGCGACGTCTCGCGGACACCGCTGGCGATCTGCTGGAACAGTTCGGCTATGGCGTACCCGCGCCGCCAACGGCAAGGCCAACGGCAACGCAAGGTGCGAGGACATCGATGGCGCGCCGCAGAGCCGAAGTGCGCTACGTGTCGCGCGATGACAACAGCGGGTACGGCGTCGCGGGGCGCCGTTGCATTGATGCGCTGATTACCGCCGGCGTCGACGTCGCGTGGGAACCCCAACCAACGGAACATCGCGAACGGCGTGTACCCGGGCGGGGTACGTCGCCGCTGCTGCTCGAGTGCTATCGGCCGACCCACGGGTGCGACACCACCGTCATGCACACGATGCCCGAATGGTGGTCGGGCATCCGCCACGGGTTCGGGCGGGGGCGCTACGTGGGGCATTCAGTCTGGGAATTGGAGCGGTATCCCGAGAGCTGGCACGGCGACGCCTTCGCGGCCGATCGACTGTGGGTGCCCACCGAGTGGAATCGACGAACGTTCCAGCGCGGCGGGGTGACCCAGCCGATAGACGTGCTGCCACACGTAGTGAGTCGCGAGCCGGTGAAGGAACCGCCGATCGACCTACCTGACGGCGTCACCGTTTTTACCACCGTGGCGTCGTGGCACCCGCGTAAGCGGCCGGATTGGGTCGTGGAGGCATACGCCCGCGCGTTCCGCAAGGGTGACCCAGTATTGCTGGTGGTGAAGACTGCGGCATGGACCGACGCATGGCCAGCCGACAACGATCTGCAGCAGATGACGTGGTGGCAGCTGATGCAGGTCCTGCGGCGACACGACAACCCACCTGACGTGATGCTAGTCAACGACGAGTTCTCGGATGCCGAGGTGAACGGGCTGGTGGCACGGGCAGATTGCTACGTCTCACTGGCATGCTCGGAAGGGTGGGGGCTCGGCATGTTCGACGCGGCGGTGCTGGGCACACCCGTCATCACCACCGGCTACGGCGGCCACCTGGCCTACCTCGGGGCCGACCACCCGGGCCTCGTGCCCTATGACGTGGTGCCGGTCGACGGCGTGCAAAACGCGCCGCACTTCCAAGACGGTATGCAGTGGGCCGCGCCGCGGCTTGACGCAGCAGCGGCCATGATGCGCGCCATCGCGGACGGCACCAGCCTGCTGCCGTCCGCAGCACCCGGCCTGGCCGCTCGCCTGCGCGCCGCCTACTCGCCAGAGGTAGTCGGCCGGCGGGCGCGCGAGTTCCTGGCGGAGATCGGATGATCCAACCAAACGTGCTGCTCCTGACGCCCGTGAAACAGGCCGCCGTCGAAGCCAGCGGCTACGTCGACCGACTTCTCGCGTTGGACTATCCATCGAAACACCTCTCTGTCGGCATCCTGGACAGCGATTCCACCGACGACACGCTGGCAGCGTTCACACACGAGTTTGCCCGCCTCACGAAAGCGGGGTGGCGCAGCACCGCCTGTTGGCAACGCAACTTCGGCTTCCGCATCCCCGACGGCGTTCCGCGGTGGGAGCCCACCATCCAGCTCGAACGCCGGAGGATCCTCGCGCTCAGTCGCAATCACCTGCTGTTCAACGCACTCACCGACGACATTGAGTGGGTGCTGTGGCTCGATGCCGATGTGGTCGAATACCGAACGGACATCCTGCAGCTACTGACTGCCCTCGGTCGCGACATCGTGCAGCCGCATTGCGTGACCGAGTGGGGAGGCCCCACCTTCGACACGAACGCCTGGCGCGACCAGGGCCGGCTGCACCTCGACGACATGCGCGGTGATGGGTTCATCGTGCCACTCCATGCCGTCGGCGGAACGATGCTGCTGGTTCGAGCGGACCGCCATCGCGACGGGCTGATCTGGCCCGCCTACCGTTATGGGCTTGCCAACCCGTTGATTCGCACCGACCCGCGCCAGATCGGGCGGCCAGAGCTCGGCGAGATAGAAACGGAAGGTCTGGGGATGATGGCGCACGACATGGGCCTGACCTGTTGGGGTTTGCCCGACGTGGAGATCCGCCACCGATGAGCCAGGCCGACGACGTGATGACCCACGTCACGTTCACGATCCCGGTGCGCGTCGACTCGCCCGATCGATTGGCCAACCTGCTGGCTGTGCTGCATCACCTGCGGGCCGCCTACCCTTCGCGCATCATCGTCGGCGTGGAGCAGACCGACCAATTGCGAGCGCTGCTTCCCGACTCAGTCGAGGTCGTGGAGGTGCCCAACCCCGACGCACTGCCGTTCCACCACACTCGGGCCACCAACACCATGGCACGCCTGGCGATCACACCGGTACTGGTGAACATCGAAACCGACATCGTGATCCCTCCGCTGCAGATGCGTGCTGCGGTCGACGCGGTGCTGCGCGATGAGGCCGATCACGTGCTGCCGTTCGACTACGCGGTCGATGTGCGTCGCGATGAGCGCACCGCATTCGCGCGCGGTCCGGTGACCGGTGTGCTTGCCGACGGCCGCACGCGATGGTCGTGGCCCGTCATCGGCGGTTGCGTGGTGTGGCGACAAACCACATTCGAGCGAGTGGGCATGGAGAACGAACACTTCATTGCATGGGGCCTCGACGACGACGAACGAATGACCCGCGGCCGCCTGTTGGGCGCTCGCCAGCTGCGCGTACCGGGGCCACTGTTTCACCTGGAGCACAAACGCGGGCCCGACAGTTCGGCTCGTCCAGAGTACGCGGCCAGCAACGACGCAGAGCTCGCTCGCATTCGTGACATGTCGCGCGAGGCCTTGGCCGACGAGGTTGCTGGCTGGCCGTGGGTGCACGGTCCATCGGGGGCGCCACGGCCCGCGGCGGCGGACGACCTCACCATCATCGTCCCTGTTCGCATCGACAACGACGATCGGCTGCGAAACCTGCTGGCCGTCCTGCGGGCGGCTCGGGCCACTACCACTGCTCGGGTACTAGTCGGCATCGGTGACCCCGCTTCGATCGCCGAGTGGCTACCGGCCGGGGTGGAGCTGCTGGCGGTGCATGACCCGCCCGGCCCCTTTCACCGCACCCGCGTGCTGAACGAACTGACGGCAGCGGTGCACACGCCGTACCTGGCCAACCTCGACGCCGACGTGGTGGTGCCGGCGGCCCAGTGGGCCGACGCGCTCACCCGGTTACGCACTGGAGCCGACATGGTGCTGCCATTTCACGGGCCAGTCACCGATGTTCCCTTCGCCCACCATCCGTGGCTGGAGCGCGGCGACTTTGCATCGATGCCCGCAGTCCTGCACGGGCTTTTACACCCCGCCAGTGTGGGCTGTTGTGTGCTCTGGCGCCGTTCGGCGTATCTCGCAGCCGGCCTGGAGAACGAGCACTTCGTGTCGTGGGGCGCGGAAGACGACGAACGCCTCGCACGCGCTCGCATCCTGGGGCTCGACGTGCAGCGCTGCTCTGGACCGGTGTACCACCTGCGTCATCGGCGCGGCCCGGACAGCGGAGAGGACAACCCACATTTCGCCGACAACCTCGCCGAGCGCGACCGAATCTCGGTGATGAACCGCCGTGAGCTGTCGGCCGAAGTTGCCACCTGGCCGTGGGTGGCGGACACCAGGCCGACACCTCGATGACCGGGCTGGCACTGTTCATGGCTGACCCCTGGATAGAGCTGGAGGTCGCCAATGCGGATCCGGCGGTGGCGGCGCACTGGCACCTCACCACGGACCGAACTCTGTTCGCCATCGCCAACGTGGTGGTCTATCCGGCGCCGCTCTGGGGCACCAGGCCGCCGGCGCCGCGCGCTCACCCTTCCCAGGTGCACGTGCTCTGGTCGCAGGAGTCGTCGGTGCATGCGCCGCAGTTGCTCGACACGGCGTACACCGACCAGTTCGACCTGCGGATGACGTATCAGCTGGACAGCGACGTGCCCATCCCCTACCTGACCGCCGACATCTTCGACGAGTTACCACGCGTGCCGGCGCCGGCGACTCGTTGCGACGTGCCGATCTCGGCGTGGGTCTCGAGCAGCTGGGATCGGTGTGGTCGCGATCGCTACCTGCTCGAGCTGATGGAGCACATACCCGTGCACTCCTACGGCAAGGTCGGCCACAACTACGACCTCTCCGAGGACAGAGGGCGAGAGTCAAAACTGTCTGCAATCACCGGGTACCGGTTCACGGTGGCATTCGAGAACTCCATCGCCACTGACTATGTCACCGAGAAGTTCTTCCAGCCGCTCGTGGTCGGGTCGGTGCCGATCTACCGCGGTGCACCCAACGTGGCCGACTTCGCACCAGCGCCGAACAGCTACATCGATGCTGCCGACTTCAGCGGGCCAGCCGCATTGGCGGAATTCCTGGCCGCAATGACCGACGACGACTACCTCGGCTATCACATGTGGCGCGCCGAAGGGCCAACATCCGAGTGGCGCGCCCGCTTCGCCCCGTTCCGAACTCTCGCATTTGTTCGCCTGGCACAGGCAATCAATGCCATCAGGCTTGGCCAGCTGGCCGCCGAGGCGGCCCAGCGCCGTCAGGCGTAGTAGCCGTTCACGTTGAGAAGGTCAACTGGCGCTAGATCTGGCTGATGAGTTTGCGGTTCTTGACCTTGGCCTTGCGGAAGTCTTTGTGCATCAGCGCGATGAAGTCGATGCTGATGTTCTTCGGGCAAGCTGCCTCGCACTCGCCGTGGTTGGTGCACGAACCGAAGTACTCGTCCATCGTCTCCACCATGGCCTCGACCCGGCTCCAGCGCTCTGCTTGCCCCTGCGGCAGCAGGTTGAGGTGGCTCACCTTGGCAGCGGTAAACAGGTTTGCTGCGCCGTTGGGGCACGCCGCAACGCAAGCACCGCAGCCAATGCACGCAGCAGCATCCATCGCCGCGTCGACCACTGGCTTGGGGATGGGGATGATGTTCGCATCGGGTGCGCCGCCGGTGGCAGCGGTGATGAAGCCACCGGCCTCGATAATGCGGTCGAACGGAGAGCGGTCGACCATCAGATCCTTCAGGATCGGGAACGCCGTCGCGCGGAATGGCTCGATGACGATCGTGTCGCCGCTCTTGAACTTGCGCATGTGCAGCTGGCACGTGGCGGTGCCGCGCTGGGGGCCGTGCGCCTGGCCGTCGATCATCAGCGAGCACGTGCCGCAGATGCCTTCACGGCAGTCGTGGTCGAACGTGATGGCCTCGAGTCCTTCGCCGATCAGCTTCTCGTTGAGCACATCGAGCATCTCCAGGAAGGATGCTTCGTCGCTGATGCTGTCAATCTTGTAGCCCTCGAAACGGCCAGCGGCGGCGGGGCCGTCTTGGCGCCAGATCTTGAGGGTGAGGTTTTCCAGATGGTTGCTCACTTGTAGCTCCGCTTGGCGAGGTGAATGGTCTCGAATTCGAGTTCTTCCTTGTGGCGCACCGACTGCATCGGGTCGCCGGTGTGCTCCCAGGCTGCGACGTGAGCAAAGTTCTCGTCGTCGCGCTGGGCTTCACCTTCATCGTCTTGATACTCGGCACGGAAGTGGCCGCCGCAGCTCTCGTTGCGCTCGAGGGCATCGCGGCACATGAGCATGCCGAGCTCGAAGAAATCCTCCACGCGACCGGCCTTCTCCAACGTCTGGTTGACGCTGGCGCCGTCGCCGGTGACCCGCAGGTCCTTCTTGAACTCGTCGTACAGCGCAGGCAGTTCGCTGAGCGCCTTCTCCAGGCCCTGCTCGGTGCGCTCCATGCCGCAGTAGTCCCAGAGGATCTTGCCCAGCTCGCGGTGGAAGTAGTCGGGTGAGCGAGTGCCCTTCACGTCGAGGAAGCCCTGGAACCTCTGGCGTGCTGCGGTCTCGGCGGCCCGGAACTCTGGGTGATCGACACCGGGGATCGACTTGCCCAGCATCGGGGCCAGGTAGTTGCCGATGGTGTACGGCAACACGAAGTAGCCGTCGGCCAGGCCCTGCATCAGTGCCGACGCACCAAGGCGGTTGGCGCCGTGGTCAGAGAAGTTGGCCTCACCCGCGGCGTAGAGACCGGGGATGGTGGTCATCAGTTCGTAGTCCACCCACAGGCCACCCATCGTGTAGTGGCTGGCCGGGTAGATGCGCATCGGCTCGGCGTACGGGTTCTCG
>JAYVVY010000017.1:0-18839 GCA_043786575.1 Ilumatobacteraceae bacterium | reverse complement strand
TCGCGGTGATGAGCGCATCCTGCTGACGAAGCGTTGCCGCAGCTGGGTCCGGTTCCCGCTGAATCGTCCGTGCGACGATCTCACTGGCCACCCCTTTGTCGATGAGATCGCTGCTCCATTGGAGCAACGTCACCGGTGACACCACCGAATGGACGGCACCGCTGTTGCGTAACGTCGTGTCGATCTCGTTCAGCTGAGCGACGTTGGCGGGCGTGAACAGGTCGGCAACGGTCTTACCCGAGTCGACCGTGAAGAGCACGACCATGCTCTCTCCGCCGAACAGGCTCTGGTAGCGCTCGTTGTCCTTGGCCACCTTGGATGCTGGATCGATATAGCTGTTCTGACCGGTGGAGAAATCCAGCTGGCGCAGACCGAAACCCATGCCGAGGGTCACGACACCGACCACTGCAAGGGTGAAGGCCGTGCGCCTACTGAGAACGTGCGCCGCGGCGGACCATTGGCTACTCATGTAACGACCTTCCCGCGCCGTGCGCGGCGCGGCTTTTGCCGACGTGACTTCTGTTGGGACTTGGCCCGGGCGCCGAGGGCAGCGAGTTCGGCTTCAATGTGGCCGGCCATCAACTGCACATCGGGCGCGGTGTCGTAGTCGCCGGTGACGCCGAACGAGACGAGCCCGTTGTAGGACAGGATTGCCACGCCGACGCGGACCCCAGCGCTGACCGGCACGTACGGCAGGTACTCCAGCATCTCGCGGCCCAGCGCATAGAGCGGGAACTGTGGGCCCGGTACGTTGGTCGTCACGGTGTTGATCACGCGTTGCGGCCGCGTGTGCATCATTGTCATGATCGCTCGCCCGGCAAGCGCCAGGGTGGCGGGAGGAACTAGGCCGGCAGCATCGACCACCGCATGCACCGATTCGACTTGGTGGGACGACTTGAGCGCGTTCATCTGGCTGCGTACCGCGGCGAGGCGCTGAACCGGATCAGCGATCCCGATCGGCAGTTCGGCGATGATGAGCGACACCTGGTTGTTGGATGCGTGATCGCCGCTGGCTCGTGTCGAGACGGGGACGAGCGAGTTCAGCACGGCATCGTCCATCACGGCCTCACCGCGTGCGAGTAGCAGCGACCGAAACGCTCCGGCGATCGCCGCCAGAACGACATCGTTGACCGATCCGCCGAACGCCGTACGGATCGCGGCGACGTCGTCGAGACGACCGCGTGCCGCCGACCATCGCCGATTCGGTCCGATAGTTCCCTGCACCGAGGTGCCTTTCGCGGGGATGAGCAATTGCTCGGCGAACGATCGAAACCCTGTCAGCACGATCGAGGCACGATCAAACGAGCGCCTCGGATGCAGCACGCCGGACCACATGCTGGCCAGCTGACGAGTTGGCGCGGCGACGAGCTGGACTGCTGCCTCGAGCAGTAATTGCGCGTCCGACGGCGAGGGCGTCGGCCGCCACCGCTGCGCTGGCGGACGAGACACTGACCGCTCCCCGTCCAGCAGCACGGTCATCAGGTCCGTGCCGGCAACGCCGTCGACCATGCAGTGATGCACCTTGGAGATGAGCGCCCATCGATTGTCGGACAGTCCCTCGATCAGCCACGCCTCCCAGAGCGGTCGATCGCGGTCCAGCTCCTTCGACATCAGCCGACCCATCAGGTTGTCCAGCTCGGGCGCTTCGCCGGGTGTTGGCAGGGCCGAATGGCGGACGTGGTACTCGAGGTTGAAGGTGTCGTCGTCCACCCACACTGGGTGCCCCAAACCCGCCGGTATGAAACGGATCCTTTGCCGGTAGCGAGTGATCAACGGCAGCTTGCTCTCGATCAAGCGCGACACTTCGTCGATCGTGGGGGCGGGTCCTTCGAAGATTGCGCACGACCCGATGTGCATGTGGGTGGTGCCGTCCTCGGTGTACAGGAACAGTGCGTCGAGCGGGCTCAGGCGATCGCGCATGTCGATGCCCCCCAGGCGACGACCTCTGCGAAACCTTCGCGCAGACACAGCGTCATCACTTCGGGGTCGGGCACCGCGGCCGTGTCGATGTTGATCCCGATGCAGCATTGATCGAGATGCGACAGGAGAGCGATGCTGAGCGCCGCCCCCGATGGAGGAGCGAAGGCATACTGTCGAACGACTTCAGCGCCAGCGAGGTACGCCCGCTGCTGCAGTCCCGGGACGTTCGTCGCGACGAAATCGATCGCCTTCAGCATGCCCCCGAACACCGAAACAGTCGCGGTGCGCGGCAGCCGGGTGAGAACTGCCGCAATCGCATCGGCGAGTGGCAATGCCGGTTCGCGTCGCCAGCCCTTGGCCAGCGCGCCGAGCTCGCGCATCCGGTCGCCTACGGGCGCGGCTGACATCGGCATCGTGAACCTGGCAGGAACGAAGTGATTGCTACCCGCCAGATCGCCTGGCTTGCGAATGTTGATCGGCATCGTCACACGCAGCTCGTCGACCCGTGCGCCGTGACGATCGTGGTATCGACGCATGCCGCCGGCGATGCCAGCGAGAAAGGCGTCGTTCACGGTTCCGTCCGCTGAATGGGCAGCGTCGCGGAGTTGCGCGATCGGAATGTCGAACGAATCCAGCCGCCGCGAGAGCCCGCGTTCGGTCATGACCGGCGAGAGCGGCTTGGTAACGGGTGCGAGCAGCTTGCCGATCGAGCGGAGCCCGGCGGCCGTTGTGGTCAGCGAGGCGACTGGGTTGCGCAAGGAGCGCGCCGTCAGGCTCGGCATCGCCAGGGCGGCGTGCCACGGTGTCGATACGAGCAAGCGGGCGTCACTGCTCAGCGAGTCGAACAAGGAAGCGGCCGCTCCGTGGCCGGTCGGCCCGGCGTCATCGAGACGTGCGGGTGAACGTCGACTAGGGCCGCGTTGCGTATCGAGCAGTAACTGGGCCAACGTCACCGCGCCGACCCCGTCGGTGAGGCAGTGGTGAATCTTCTGGATCAGGGCCGCCCGTCCACCGGTCAACCCCTCGACCAACGTGAACTCCCACAGCGGGCGGTCCTTGTCGAATGCGCTCATCGCGATCGGCCCGGCTATGTCCAACACCTCGCGCAGGTCAGCTGACCCAGCGGCGCGCACCCGTCGTAGGTGATAGCTGAGATCAAGGTTCTCAACGGTGTGCCACTGAGGCGGCCCCAGCCGCAACGGAGTCTCGACGACACGTTGGTGCAGTCGGGGAACCGCGTCACACACTTCGCTCATTCGCTTCTTCAGTCGCCGCCAATCCGGGCTGCGATCCAGCAGCGAGATCGCGACGATCGTGGTGCGTAGACATGGGTCGCTCTCGATGTCCCACAGCAGCGCATCGGAGGCAGTGAGTTGCGAGCTGTGACGCCGGATAGCGGTCGTGCTCATGCCTCTATCAAGGCCCAGTTGTGCCGAACTCGACAGGGCCATTGGTCATAAGTGTGTGCCCTAGCGCGGACGCGTGGTGCTTCGTGCGACGGGTACGATCGTCGACAGCTGACGAGCAGGAGGCCATATGCCAATCACCACGGGTTTCAACCACGTCGCCACGCTCACGACCAACATGGACGTAACGGTGGCGTTCTACGCGTCGGCGTTTGAGGCAGAGGTGACGTTCGAGGTCCTCGCCAGTGCCGAACACCCTTGGATGAAGATCCTCGACCTCGGCGGCGGGGCGGCGCTCAACGTCTTCGAGGCGCCTGCGGAGGAGATCATCGGCGAGCGTCGCCGACAAGGTGGCCGTGGCGCGATCGACCACTTTGCACTCGCCGTCGCGTCGCACGCCGTGCTCGAGCAATTGGTGACACGGCTGGCAGATGCGGGCGCTCAAGAAGTCGGCCAGGTCCAGCGGCTGGGCGATGAGTGGTCGCTGTTCTTTCGTGACCCGGACGGCATGGAGCTAGAGGTGTGCTGCCGCGCTGACCCAATGAGCTGATCCACCCATGCAGCGTTACCTAGTGATTGACAGCCGACCTACACGCTGCCAGCCTTCGCTATGGCCAGGTCGTTCGCGTCTAGGGCATGCTTCTGGCAGCCACGGCACCGGACGAGGACGGGTTCACAGTGAACGGGCGGTCCATCGGCAGCATGCCGTTGACGATCAGATCAGTGAATCGGTCGACGTATTCGTCCAGAGTGGTCGGATGCGGAGCGAGCGCCGCGTCCATGTGTTCGAATTTGGATCGCAGCTCGACGAGCCCTTGCATCGTGCTCCAGCACAGGCGCGCTGCGTCCTGGACTGGCAGAGTCGGGTTGTAACGCTCGGCAATCGCGGCGACCGTCGTCTCGAGGACGCTGTAGGCGCCGAGACCGGCGTCGGCGAGGCTCGAGTCGTTGGTGTCGAGGACGTCGTCTCGGAACATCACCTCGCAGTGCGCCGGATGTTCGGTTGCCACGCGGACATAGCCGCGGCCGATGGCTTTGAGTCGCTCTATCGGGTCGTCGATGCCGGCGCCCGACCTGACGAGTTCGTCGTGGAGAGTCGTGAAGCCTTCGATCGCCACCGCAGTGAGGAGACCCCGCACATCTCCGAAGTGATAACCCGGGGCGGCGTGCGACACGCCAGCTCGTCGTGCGACCTCACGAAGGCTGAAACCGTGCAGACCGTTGCTGAGGATCACCTCGACCGCCGACGCGCGTAAGGCGTTCGGGAGATCGCCATGGTGGTAACCCGCGTGAGCGGAGTCGGGATGCGGACCGGTCATGAGGTACCAGTATGCCGCATATCTTGACATCGTCACATTCAATCTTTACAGTGTCATGTCATGACCACTGACACTGTCAAGATTGATCGCTCTGAAGACCCCCGTTCTTCGACACCGGACCCGAGGAGATGGCTTGTGCTGGGCGTCGTCTGTGTCGCCGTCTTCGTGACGACGCTGGATGGCCTGATCGTCAACATTGCTTTGCCGACCCTGGCCACAGAACTTGGCGCAACGACACGGCAACTGCAGTGGATCGTCGACGCCTACCTCCTGGTCTTCACGGGTTTGCTGCTGGCTGCGGGCGGCCTCGGCGACAGATTCGGTCGGCGACGCATTCTGATCGTCGGCCTGGCCTTGTTCGGGTTGACGTCGGCCTATGCCGGGTCGGTCGGCACTCCGGCAGCGCTGATCGGGGCGCGGGCGTTGATGGGCATCGGCGCCGCAGCGATCTTCCCGGCCACATTGGCCATCATCACCAACGTCTTCACCGACAGTCGCGAGCGCGCCAAGGCCATCGGTATCTGGAGCGCTGTCAGCGGTATCGGCGTCGCCGCCGGTCCAATCGCCGGCGGATGGCTGCTCGAACACTTCTGGTGGGGGTCGATCTTCTACGTCAACGTCCCTGTCGCAATCCTCGCAATCGCGGCCACCGTTGCATTCGTGCCGGAGTCAAAGGACCAGCACACCCCACCGCTTGATCGCGTCGGTCTGGCATTGTCGATCACATCCATCACCGCGCTCGTGTTCACCATTATCGAAGCACCCGAGTACGGCTGGCTCAGCGCCTTCTCGCTCACCGGTTTCGCCGTGGCCCTGGCGTTGGTTGCTGCATTCGTCATGTGGGAATTGCGCGTCGAGCACCCACTGCTGCCGGTGCGGATCTTCGAGAACCTTCGGTTCAGCGCCGCGAGCGTCTCGGTCACCTCAGCGTTCTTCGCGCTGTTTGGGTTCGTGTTCTTGATCACCCAGTATTTCCAGCTGATTCGCGGCTACACACCGCTTCAGGCCGGTGTTCGAACTCTGCCCGTTGCGTTCTCGATCGCGCTGGCCTCAGTGCTCTCACCGTTGTTGGTTCATCGGATCGGAACCAAGCTCGTGGTCGCCGGCGGTCTCGCGTCGATGTCGATCGGGTTCATCTGGGTCTCGACAGCGTCAGCCGGCACTCCGTACATCGAGATCGTCGGACAGATGATCCTCCTCGGCGCTGGACTCGGCGCGACCACCGCGCCAGCGACTGAGTCGATCATGGGGTCCTTGTCGGTCGACAAGGCGGGCGTTGGTTCCGCGGTCAATGACACCACCCGCGAGCTCGGCGGCACCCTTGGTGTCGCCGTCGTCGGCTCGGTGTTCACCTCCATCTACGTCTCCAAACTCGCCAGCGGCGCCGTCTTCGGATCCCTCCCGGCGGAGGCACAGTCCCTCACCAAAGAATCGGTGGCTGCCGTGGGCAACGTCGCCCCTCAGCTCGGTACCCAAGCGGCAGCGTTCGTGACTGAGGTCAGTGACGCGTTCCTCTCTGGACTCGCAGTTTCCTGCACCGTCGTTGCGGGCGTCGCCGCTGCCGGATCACTCTTTGCACTGCGTTTCCTGCCGGCGCGGGATCCGTTGACGACGGCTCACTCCGAGGCCGCCGAGGACCCTCGGACGGACGAACGCAGTGCTCACAACAACGCATGAATCGGCGATGCGCCGGATCCAAAGATCCGGCGCATCGTGTGTGAGGAAGGGAACAGTGTGGATCAGTTGGCAGCGAGACCAACCACGCCAGCCGGCACGGCAACGGAGCTGGCTGCGGTGAGCGAACCGTCACCACCGACGCCGTAAGCGCTGATCGAGTGGGGACCATTGGCGAGTGCGAACAACATGCCATTGACGACGGCCATGTCGACCGCTCCGGTACCTGGCTGCGCTGCGATCGCATTGATCAGGGTCAGGGCGCCATTGCGAGCAAGGCTGTAGCTGGTGATCGTGCCGCTGCCGGCGTTAGTCGTGAAGGCAAACTTCTGGTTCTCCGACAATGCCACCCAGCAGGCGGCGGTCTGAGTGGTTGCGATGCCCGAGCTGACCGGGGTGAGGTCGGTGCTGCCGGTCAACTGGTAGCTCGACAGCGACGATGCGTTGGCCGCTCCACCGTTGGCGTTCGACACGACCACGTTGCCACGTCGGTCGATCGCGAAGCCGAACGGCGTGACGCCGGTCGACGGGTTCGACACGGCAGCGCCGGCGACGCCGCGCTTGCTCACGGGTAACACGTCGATGCTGTTGGTTGCCTTCTCGGTCACGACCAGGTGAGCGCCAGCGGCGTCGAACGACACCTGTGCGGCGCCGTTGCCAGGCAGCGACTGGGTCGAGCCCGGGAGAGGCAGCAGTTGATCGTCGTCGATACGGAAGCCCGAGACGTTGCGGCTGGTGACGTTTACGACGTAGGCGATATCGCCATTGACGGTCACGCTGATGGGGCGAACGCCGGCGGACGACTCGACGTCGTCGAGGGTGAGGCTGCCGTCGTCGTTGATCGTGAACAATGACACCTCGTTCGAACCAGCGTTGACTGCGAGTAGGTGGTCGTCAGCCGCGAAGACTGCGCCCTGTGAACCCAGGCCGTTGCCCGCGCCGAGGCCTCCGGTGGAAAAGCTTCCGACGTTGGCGAGCACGCCGTTGACATTCTGGAAGGCGAGCACGGCGTTGCCGGCGGCAGCGTTGGTCTCGGTGTAGATGGTGGTGGTGTGGCTCTCTTCGGCCGAGGCGGAGGTTGCGGACCCAGCGGCGAGCGCCAGTGCGACCAGGGGAGCGAGCAGTGCTGTGGACGCGACTGATCTGCGGATTCGATGTGACATTTGGGGGCTCCTGTGAAGTGTTCGGCATCGTTGCCGAGCACGAGTCTGCGGACACCTGCACACGGAGTACAGCGAATCGAGCGCGAGTTTCCTGACTGTTTCTCGGCACGGTTCAAGTCGTTTCGGATCGACGGCGGCGCGTCACATATCTGACGCGATCATGCTCGCTTCGATGCTCGTCGGCCCGTTCAATCCGTGGGCGGTTTGAGTTCCACGCGTCGAAGAAGTTGGGCGTTGGCGGCGACGACGATGGTGGACAGGCTCATCAGGACTGCGCCGATCGCTGGGGCCAACGTGATGCCGGCCCATGAGAAGGCTCCAGCGGCGAGGGGGATGGCCACGATGTTGTAGCCCGCTGCCCACGCGAGGTTTTGACGCATCTTGCGATACGAGGCTCTCGAAAGTCGGATCACGCCAGTGACCGAGCGTGGGTCGTTGCCTGCCAGAACTACGCCGGCAGATTCGATCGCAACGTCGGTGCCCGCGCCAATGGCGAGGCCGACGTCGGCGCGTGCGAGTGCTGGGGCGTCGTTGACGCCGTCGCCCACCATTGCGACCTTGAAGCCGCGTCCTTGGAGTTCCGCGACCTTGTTCTGCTTGTCCTCTGGCAGGACTTCGGCGAACACTTCGTCGATGCCAAGCTCGGTCGCTACCGCGTCGGCGACCTGCTGAGCGTCGCCGGTGATCATCACGACGCGCTTGATGCCGATGGCGTGAAGGTCGACGACTGCTTGGTGGGCTTCTGGACGGACTTTGTCCTCAAGTGCGAGAGCGCCGACGATTTCGTCCTCGCGGACCAGATGCAGCACCGCTGCGCCGCGACCGACCCAGCCGTCTAACTGGGGGCGAATCGACGCCGGGATGGCAAGGTTCCGTTCGCGGAGCAATCCCGGCCCTCCGATGGCATAGCGACGACCATCGATCATGGCTTCGACGCCGCGGCCGGTGATTGCCTTGAAGTCCGACGCTGGTGCCACCTCACCGTGCTCGCGAGCGGCCGCAACAATTGCACGGGCGAGAGGGTGTTCGCTGTCCAGCTCGACCCCGCCGGCGAGCCGCAATACCTCGTCAGTGGAGATCCCGGCGCCGGCGACCCCGGTCACGATGTGGCGACCCTCGGTCAGAGTGCCGGTCTTGTCGAACAGCACGGCAGTGATGGTCCGCATCCGCTCGAGCGCGAGACGATCCTTGACGAGGATCCCGTTACGTGCCGCAACTGCGGTAGAGAGCGAGATCACGAGCGGGATCGCAAGACCGAGCGCGTGCGGGCAGGCGATCACCAAAACAGTGACCGTGCTGGTCACCGCTTGCCGGGTGTTGCCTGCGATCGACCACGCGACGAAGGTGACCAGCGCCGAGCCTGTCGCAATGTAGAACAGCCACCCGGCAAACCGGTCGGCCAACACCTGGGCGCGACTGTTCGAGTTCTGTGCCTCTGCCACCATCCGTTGGATGCCTGCGAGCGCCGTGTCGTCGCCGACTGCGGTGATCCGCACCCGAATCGATGAATCGGTTGAGATCGTTCCCGCGACCACCTTGTCGCCGACACCCTTTGCGACCGGGCGAGATTCGCCGGTGATCATGGCCTCGTCAAGCTCCGCCTCGCCTGACTCAATCACGCCGTCGGCGGGAACGCGTCCCCCAGCCCTCACCAGGACGAGTTGGTTGGCCTGGAGGTCCGAGATTGTCACTGTTCGGGTTTGGTCGCCGTCAACGAGTTCGGCTTCGTCAGGGATCAGCTCGGCGAGGGCCGCGAGCGCGCCCCGGGCTTGGCCGATTGCCTTCATTTCTTGCCAGTGCCCGAGCAGCATGATCGTGACCAGGGCGGCGAGTTCCCACCAGAACTCGAGGTCGAACCAACCAAGACTTGAAGCCATGGAGGACGACCACGCGACCGTGATCGCCATCGCAATCAACAGCATCATGCCCGGCGCCCGGTCGCGTATCTCTGACACAGCGCCCTTCAGAAACGGCCACCCGCCCCAGAGGTACACGAACGTGCCCAGGACCGGACCGACCCAGGCCACACCGTTGAGGTGATAGCCGAACCACTCCATGATCATCTCGCTCGTGACGATCACCGGAATGGATACCGCCAGCGTCAGCCAGAACCGTCGACGGAACACTGCCGGATCGTGCCCAGCGTGCTTGTCGTGCCCACCGTGCTTGTCGTGGCCACCGTGCTTGTCGTGGCCACCGTGCATCGTGTGCGTGCCTTGCATGGCAGCCATGTCGTGCATGCCAGGCCCTTGGCTGTGCGCAACGTGGCCCGCCCCGCCTGGCGGAACCTCAGGCGCTTCCTCGGCTCGCTCTCGATCGGTTTGTGCGCTCATAGGCCGACTATACCCCCATGGGGTATATCTCAAACCTGACCAAAACTGCGGACACGTTCAGGATGTGTGGACGGTGTCGCGACGTCGAGCCACTCGAATGGCTGTTGCGCCGATTGTCATGAGAGCGAGCGCCGCGAAGCTGATTGGCAAACGATCGGAGTTCCCGGTCGCGGGGATTTCGCCGCCGGGGACCGGTGGCGTTGTCGGCAGCGGCACTGTCGTCACGGGTCCTGTGACTGTTGGGGCGCTGAGGTTACACAGTGGTTGAGTAAACGTGTTGGTGTCGAGCGTGACGGCACCGTTGCGTGCCAGGGCCCGGCCCTGCACCGTAGCGCCGGTGGTCACTGTGATTGAGGTGAGCGCCAGGACGTTGCCGACGAAGACCGAGTTGGTGCCCAGTGTGGCCGAGCTACCGACTTGCCAGTACACATTGCAGGCCTGAGCTGCGTTGATCAGTGTCACCGCGCTGGCCGAAGCCGTGGTCAGGGTCGAGTCGGTCTGGAAGATCCACACCGAGTTCGGGTTGCCGGCACCGTCGAGCACCAAGGGGCCACTGAGGCTCAGCGCACCCTTGCTGGGAGCGGCATATACGCCACCTACCAGGACCAGGTTCGTGAGGTCCGCTGTGGTGGTGGCGTCGATGGGCCGACCCGCAGCATTGTTGTAAGCCGCCGTCAGGTCGGATTGCGCCTGCTGCGCTGCTGCACTCGTGGCGTCGATCGTGCCAGGAGCCGTGACCAGTCCCGGCGGGAAGCCGTTGATCGACGTGCCCGGCCACAGCCCGGCGCTGGCGTTGAGCACGCTGGGTCCGGTGTTGGTCACTGTCGAACCAGCGAGCGTCGAGTAGTTCGCTGCAGTCCCCAACTCAACGGTCGGCACGATCGATGCCAGAACACTTTCGCCACCCATCGCGTATGTAGCGGCCGCCGTCAGCAGCAGCACAACACCCGACACTTGAAACGGGGTGCGGGTCCTTGCACCGCCACGACCAAATTTGCCGATCGACCAAATGGACAGGACAACTGCAGCGACGACTCCTACGGACAACATCACTGACTCCTTCCGCCTGACAGGGACCTCGCGGCTACCGGTGGTAGCCCGACCGAGTCGGCAGCCGCAGATACCCCGAATGGAGACAAATCAAACGCGGCGACGTCGGCACGACGCAACAGGCTGCTGTGCGGTGGCCCAACTCAGTGCATGGTCTTGGTGACGTCCCTGCTGTCGGGTGTAAAGTTTGATGCACGAGGGGCGTGTTTCGCTCCCGCCGCGTTGCTCCGGACCTTGGTGGCGCCTGCCCGCAAAGGACGGTCAACGTGCTCGATGTGCTGACGAACCAGACTGAAGTCATTCTCGACGGTGCTGCGCATGCTCTCCAGCGTTCCAACGAACTGCACTACGCGCAAGCTGGCCCGGAGGCATCGCGCGCGCGTCTTGCTGGGCTGCTTGACCTGGTGCTGCTCAGCGTGACCCAACGCGATCTTGTCCCCATGATCGATTATGCAACCAGTGTCGCGAACGAACGATTCGATGCCGGATTCGATATCCGCGAGGTGCAGTGCGCCTTCCATGTGCTGGAGGAGGCGATCTGGGAACAGGTTGTCGCATCGGTCCCGCACGCTGAGCTGGCTGAGAGCCTTGGACTAGTGGGGACAGTGTTGGGTGCGGGTCGCGACGCCCTCGCACGGACCTACGTCTCGCGAGCATCGCAACAGCACGTGACGTCGCTTGATCTCAGCGCGCTATTTCGCGGTGGCCGCTGACTGACCAACGCAGATGTCGAGCGACGCTTCGATCCTCACCCGACCAACTGTACGGCCCTGTTCGGCGCGGGCGCGACGAGGGGCCGCAACGGCGTCGTTGTCAGCCAGGTTGCGATGCGACGCAGGAGTGGCACAATCACGAACCAGCCGGCGGTTGCGACGAGACCGCCGAGCGCAAGGCCTGCGAGTACATCACTGAGATAGTGAGCGCCGACGTAGACGCGTGTGAACGCCATCAAGATCGCAAGGGCGGAGGCGACGATGCCCACCCGGCGGTTGGCGAACAGCAGGCCGATCGCCACGGCGCCTGCAGCGGTCGCGTGGTCGCTGGGGAAGGAGAAGTCGGTGGTCTTGTCAACGAGCAGGTGGACATTGGTCATCGTCTCGTACGGTCGAGCCCGATCGACAGCACTGCCGATGATCTGCCCGATGCCGAGCGCGACTAAGGCTGCGAGGGCGGCCCAAACGCTTGCTGCGACTGCGGTGAGGTCGGCGTGCTGGCGCCCGTCGAGGTAAGCGACTACCAGCAGGGCGGCGAACAACACGATGCCATATGCGGCGTTGGCTCTGAAGAGGCCGTGTGCCCAGCTGGTTCGGTCGGCGAGTCGGTTGATCCAGCGCAAGATGCTGCCGTCCATGAGTGGGCTCCAGTTGTGGGGGTGAACGATGCGGTCGAGGGGGCCAAGCGGTCGGGGATCCCTGGAACGAAATGTAACGAACTGCCCGTGACATTTGGACGTCGGGGCTTGATGTTGCGGGTTGCGGGGTTCAGGGCGCGATCCAGGTGAGATGTAGAGAGGCCGCGGCCTGTTCGATTGCGTTGACGAGTTGATCGATGGAACCGGAACATGCGTCCAGATCAGCTGGTGTGAGCAGGAGCACTGTGGTCGTGTCGGTCTCGACGACGATGGCCGGCGCAATGCCGTTCGCTGCGGCTCGAATCGCGTTGGGCTGGTCGTTGCGATGATATGTAGCGAACGGCACGGGAAGCCCGGCTCGGCATGCCCTCCAGCCGGGTCGCTCCCTCACCGAACCATGGGTGATCTCGCACAGCGAGCAGTGGCGCCGGCCCAGCCGGGCGCCGACCCAGTAGGAAACCTCGCCACGCAAGGTGCTGTCGGCGTCGTACACGCCCACCAGCCTGACGATGCGCCCAGCCGAGCCAGTGTTACTGGATGTCATCGCCACAGCATCGCTCATCAACGGCCACCAACCAGCGCGCTAGAGCGCGGCGATGCCGGCCTTGAGAGTGGCCAGGCCGGTGGCGTTGATGCAATAGCGGGTGCGGGGGCCTTCGATTTCGCCTTGGATGAGGCCCGCCTCGCGGAGGATTCGGAGGTGTTCCGAGACGGTCGACTGGGCGAGTCCAACCTCAGTGACGAGATCGCCGGTGATGCAGGTTTGTCGGGCGTCGAGCATGCGCAGAATCTTGATGCGGGCGGGGTGGGCCAGCGCCTTGGCCATCGCGGCCAGGGTGTCGTCGTCGGGCACGGTGACGTTGGCAGCAGGAGCAACGACGCTGCAGCCCGCCCCCTGCGAGGGCGCAGTTGTTCGTTGGGCAGTGCTGGCCTTGGTCATTCGTGGCCTGCTTGTGGTGCCTCAGCGTCAACGAGGCGTAAGCCGTCAGAGTAGAAGCGGCCTCGCGCCCAGAGCGCGACGTAGACCAGCCCGACCAGAACGGGAACCTCAATGAGCGGCCCGACGACGCCGGCCAAGGCTTGCCCCGACGAGACGCCGAAGACCCCGATAGCAACAGCGATCGCGAGTTCGAAGTTGTTGCCAGCGGCGGTGAAGGCGATGGATGCGTTGCGGTCGTAGGGAAATCCCATCCGGAGACCCGCAAAGAAACTACCGAACCACATGATCGCGAAGTAGACGAGAAGCGGGAGGGCGATGCGGGCAACGTCGAGGGGTTGGTTGGTGATCCTGTCGCCCTGGAGGGCGAACAGGATGACGATGGTGTAGAGCAGCCCGTAGAGCGCGAACGGTCCGATCTTGGGAAGGAACGTCTGCTCGTACCACTCGGTGCCCTTCGCCCGCTCGAGGTAGGTGCGGGTGAGGAACCCGGCCAAGAGCGGGACGCCGAGGAAGATCAGTACCGACTTCGCTATCTCCCACACAGTGACGTCGATGCCCTTGCTGTCGAGACCCAGCCAGCCTGGCAGCAACTCGAGGTAGAAGTAGCCGAGCAGCGAGTAGGCGGCAATCTGAAAGAGGGAGTTGATGGCAACCAGCACCGCGGCCAGTTCGCGGTTACCGCAGGCGAGGTCGTTCCAGATCAGCACCATCGCAATGCAGCGGGCGAGACCGACGATGATCAGCCCCGTGCGGTATTCGGGGAGATCGGGCAACATCAGCCACGCCAGTGCGAACATCACGGCCGGGCCGATGAGCCAGTTCAGGACCAGCGACGTCACCAACGAGCGGCGGTCGGCCATGACAGTGCCGATTGAGCGGTAGCGGACCTTGGCCAGCACCGGGTACATCATCGCAAATAAGCCGATAGCGATGGGCAGTGAGACCGTGTCGATCTTCACCTTCTCCAACTGCACGTTGAGGCCAGGGAACGCTCGACCGAGCACGATGCCGACGAGCATTGCCAGCCCAATCCACAGCGGGAGCAAACGATCGAGGCGCGAGAGGCGAGCGGTTGCCGCTCGACCGTCGAACGTGTCGACAGTGCTGGCTTGGTTGTCGCGCATGACTTCTCGTTCCGTCTCATAGGCAATCGTCGAACGACGATGAAGATAACAGCAGATCGCTCGATCGACGACGCCTCTCTTCGATTTACGACGCCGCTCGCTCCTCGCTCGCCCTCGACGTTGAAGCCGTGGCAATGGGCAGTGGGGACAGGCGAAGGGTCAACAGCCACGTGATGGCTGCGAAGGCGGCGGAGCCCCACAGCGCAGCGGCGAGGCCGCCCCAGAGGAAGAGCACACCTGAGAGCAGGGTGCCGACGAACCTCCCGGCAGCGTTGGCCGAGTAGTAGAAGCCAACGTCGAGCGAAACGGCGTCGGCGTCCGAATAGGCCAGGATCAGGTACGAGTGCAGCGACGAGTTCAGTGCGAACACGACACCGAACACGAGCAGGCCGCCGACGACCGCCAGTGTGGTCGCGATGTCGAATGCGACAGCCAGCGCGATGAGTGCCGAGACGGTGGCGAGCACGAACGACCATCGTCGTGCTGCGTGCAGCTCATCCAGTGCGGCGCCCCTGCGGCGCTTGAGCAGTTGGGGTGCGAAAGACTGCACGATGCCGTAGCCGATGACCCACGCAGCAAGGAACCCGCCGATGCCGTTGTAGGACCAGCCGAGGCTTTCGTCGAGAAAGACAGGCAGCGCGACAACAAACCAGATGTCGCGCGAGCCGAACAGGAAGAACCGTGCAGCGGAGAGCCGGTTGACCGCGGCGGACTTCGACAGGATCGAGCGAAGTGGTGGCTTCTTCCTCGATCGGCCGATGTCCTCGTCGAGCAGCACCAGCAACGCCACGACGACGACCGTCAACATCGCGACCATCGACCACAGGGCTGCGTCGTAGCCGATGCCAGACAGCAAAGCAGCGCCAAGGAAGAAGCCGACGCCCTTGAGGGCGTTCTTGGAGCCAGTAAGGATTGCTACCAGACGGAACAGCGCACCGTCACCATCGCCGGCCACGGTCTTCACGGCGCTCTTCGAGCTCATCTTGGTGAGGTCCTTGGCGACACCCGAGAGGGCCTGGGCAGTCATCACGAACGCGACCGACGCCCATTCGTGCCAACCCGGCTGCTGAAACGTAAGTGCAACCAACGCCACGATTTGCAGGCCGAGGCCGGCTACCAGCGTGCGGTTCAAACCAGTACGGGCACCGACCCAGCCACCAAGCAGGTTGGTGACGATTCCCATGAACTCGTAGGCGAGGAAGAGAAACGCGATCGAGACTGGCGAGTAGCCCAGTTCGTGGAAGTGCAGCAGCACCAGCATCCGGAGCGCGCCATCGGTGAGCGTGAAGGCCCAGTACCCGGCGGTGACCAGTGCGTAGTTCCTGACCTTCATTGCGCCGCGAGTGCCTTCGGGCCCGAGTGAAGCGACGCCGCCACCTTGGCGGCCAGTTCGGCCATCCGGAACACGTAGCCGTACTCGTTGTCATACCAGATCAGTACTTTCACCATGCTGCCGTCGATGACAATCGTGGATGGGCCGTCGACGATTCCCGAACGAGTGTCGTTGGTGAAGTCGGCCGACACCAGCGGGCGTTCCTCGAAGCCGAGAATGCCGGCGAGCGCACCGTCGGCGGCCAGGCGTAAGAGATGGTTGATCTCCTCCACAGAGGTGTCGCGCTGCATCGTGAACACCGCGTCGGTGAGGGACGCATTCAGCAGTGGGACCCGCACGGCAAGACCGTTCAGCTTGCCGGTCAGTTCGGGATAGATCATCGTGATCGCGGTGGCCGAACCTGTGGACGTAGGGATCAAGGAGTTGAGCGCGGATCGGGCCCGGCGCAGATCCTTGTGCGGTGCGTCAACGATGACCTGAGTGTTGGTCACGTCGTGCATCGTGGTGATTGCGCCCCGCTCGATCCCAATCGACTCGTGGAGGACTTTGACGACGGGCGCCAGGCAATTGGTGGTGCATGACGCTGCGGTCACGATGTCGTGGACGGCTGGATCGTAGAGGTGGTCGTTGCAGCCCATCACCACATTGAGCACCCCGTCGCTCTTGACGGGAGCGGCCACGATGACCTTCTTGATGCCCTGCTGGAAGTACGCGGCCAGCGTCTCGACGGTGCGAAACGCGCCGGTGCATTCGAGGACCAGCTCGACTCCGTGGTCGGCCCACGGTACGGCACCCGGTGTCTCGTGCTCGGAGAAAGTGACGGTGGCTCCGTCGATGGTCAAGGATGTTCCGTCGCTGGCGACGGTGCCTTCGAATCGGCCGTGAACTGAGTCGAACTCCAGGAGGTGGGCGGCAGTGGTGACTCCGCCCTTGTGCTCGTTGACGTGTACGAGGACGAGGTCGGGATGGTGTCGAAGGGCGCGAACTACGAGTCGCCCCATGCGCCCAAAGCCGTTGATGCCGATGCGGGTAGTCATGTGAGAGGGTTTCCGTTCAGATGGTTCGGGTCAGGCGATGATCGAGTGGATGCGCGCGTCGAGGTCGGCGACGACGGCGTCGAAAGCTGCAGCGGTGCCGGTGTCGACCGGGTCCGGGATTGACCAGTGCCACCAACCTGGGGCTGGGTCCAGCTCCTCGTGCGCTCGGTCGCACACCGTCACTACCTGTGCAGCTGGGTCGATGTGATCGAGAAGTCGGGGCACAGCGTCGCCGAGATCGAGCCCGGCTCGGCGAGCGGCTGCAATTGCGCCACGGTGCACCCTCGCTGCTGGATGCGTGCCGGCCGACTCCGCTGGCTCGCCGGTGCGGGCGGTCCAGAGCGCAGCAGCCAACTGCGAGCGGGCCGAGTTATGGCTGCACAAAAACAAGACCCTGCCCACCGGACGACTGGTTGCCACGCCCAGTTCCGCGTATGGCTCGCGCACCAGGCGCACGTACCGTCGGCGCTTGTCGCCCGCGGAAGAGAACCGCACGATCAGACCCGCGGACTCCAGCACGTCGAGGTGGTGCGCCAACAGATTGGTCGGCAACCCGTGCCTCTCGCCAAGATCCTTCGGTGATCTGTCGGTAACGGCGAGATCGTCGGCTATCGCCAGGCGAACCGGCTCTCCCAGCGCCGCATGCATAGCGGCCCGTCTCTCGATGTCGGCTCCCACGAAGAATAACTATAATCAGTCAAGACAGATTGAGTCAATTAGAAACGACGTGACGCAGGTGAACCGCCAGCTCACCGGTCCGGAAACTGCTCGGGCTGCTCCTGCGCGGTTCGATCAGCAAACGATTCATCCGAGACGTCGGCGTCAGCGAATGGCACGCCCTCAAGATGATCGGGCGGGTACTCCGCGCGTACCTCATCACTCGTCACAGGGTCGTCCAGGCCGGTCACGTCCTCGTCGAGTTGCTCTGCGCCGGATTGGGGGTCGTTGACGTCGGACATCGTGTTCTCCTCGTAGTCGTTTGTTGGTGCGATGCCCATTTGAGCGCGGAAGGAAACATCTCGCGGAAATTCGAGTCTTTGGTCTCTAGTGACACTGGAGCCCTCGAGGCACGCTGGCTACGAAGAACGTCACCAACGCAACGTTCCGTATCGCTCGGAGACCCCACATGTCGCATGTACACGCCATCGTCTGGCTGGATCATCGTGAAGCGAGAATCATCAGCTTCTCGTTGGGGGCAAGTAGCGAAATTGAGCTGCACGCGCAGAGCGACGAGCGCCGCATTCACCACAAGGCCGGATCGATCGGTAGCGGTCATGCCCCCGACGACCACCACTTCTTCGATGAGATCGCCGAGTCCCTGGTTGGTATTCATGAGGTGCTGATAGCGGGCCCAGGCAACGCAAAGACTGCCTTCGAGACCTACATCGGTGAGCGGCACGCAGATCTTGCACGTCGGGTTGTCGGTGTCGAGACCCTCGATCATCCGACCGACGCAGAGCTGCTCGCTCACGCGAAAAAGTCGTTCACCGCTATCGACCAGCTCGGCCGTACCGAGACATGACGGGCCTCGCTCGGGCGTCACCGGCTGTTCAGGGCGCTACGTCAGTGACTCGTCGCTCGATGCTGCACCACGTTGGTGTCGGCGCTGCCAGTGTCGTCGATTTGGGCATCGGCGTTGGCGGCTATCGCGTCGCTGACAACGGAGTGCTCGACGCCGGCGAGAGCAACCGTCACCACCCGAATGGGTAGCCGTACACACGTCAGAACCGTTGTACCACTTGACGACTTCCAACCTGGCCTGCACCAATCGTGAGCAATAATGTCCCGATGTCATTTGTGCCTGACGGCGAGCCACCCCCGCTGGATGCGGGTGTGGACTTCACGGCCGAATACTTCGACCGGTACAACTATGCCGACCGCGGCAGAGGTCGGTTCAGCATGTACTGGTTCGCGCGTCGGTACTACGCGGCACTGGTGCGCCGGTTCGCGCCGCCCGAAGGTGGTGCGCTGCTCGAGATCGGCTGCGGGCTTGGCGATCTGCTCGGTCTGCTGCAAGACGACTTCGATTGCGTCGGCATCGACGTGATGGCGCACGGCGTTGCTGAAACGCAGCGCAACGCTTTGCGCGCGCACGTGTTCGAGCACAGTGCCGACGATCTGCATACGTTCGACGCCGATCAGTTCAGCGTCGTCGTGTCGTTGCATGTCGTTGAGCACCTTGTCGATCC